>JBCBGD010000027.1:0-12611 GCA_038527085.1 Pseudomonadota bacterium
TGGCGACCACGCGCGACGGCCAAGGCTTCAGCCGGGACATCCTTGGTAATCACGCTGCCCGAGCCGACATTGCGACTGCAGTCTTTGCCCAGCCAGAGGTCGGCACTGTCGGGCTGTCTGAAGCTGACGCGCGTGAAAAGTACGGAAAGATCGACATCTACAAGACGCGCTTTCGCCCCATGAAGAACATGCTGTCTGGCGATGAAACACGCACGATGATGAAGCTCGTTGTGCGCGCTTTGGATGAGAAGGTGCTCGGCATTCACCTCGTCGGCCCGGATAGCGCCGAGATCATTCAGGCTCTGGGGATCGCGGTGAAAATGGGCGTAACCAAGCCAGACTTCGATCGCACCTGCGCAGTGCACCCGACGGTCGCCGAAGAACTGGTAACGATGCGCCAGAAATTCATTCCCAACGCAGCCTAGGCCGAAGCAGAATAGGGTGATTTAGCGGCTGGGGCATTTGCAAGCCTGAGGAGATCGTTTGCAACGCCTTCAAGGGATTCGCGAATAGCCCTCAGGCCGCCACCGCGGCCATGATGCACGATCAACTGGTGCCACTGGGGAGCGTCTTCTTCCGGTGGGCGCACAACCAGATGGCCCGATCTCGGAATGGCGGTCCCAATCAGGGCGTGCGACAGGGCAAACCCGGCTTTACTATCATAAACGCCGTTGCGCGCATCGGCCTCGAACGCAGATTGTTCGCGCCTCTGTACGCCGTTGAAGACAACAGAAAGCGCAGGCGCCTTGTCTGCCACGACCTGCTCACGGATGACCTGCGATAAAAGCCTTACGCCCCGCAAGGAGTAGACGTCCGGATGCATGGGCGCGAGGACGCGATCGGCCGCCTCAAGCGCACAGCGCGTCAGGAACGTCGCATTTGGATTGGTGTCAAAGACAATCAGGTCGTATTGGCTCCTCAGGCTTTCGATCTGGCCGAGGAAATTGGCCTTTACGGCTTCAAGGCCAGCCGCATCGGTGGCAAAGGCATATTTGGAGATTTCGAATTGGCCTGAGATGAGATCAAACCTTCCGGGTGGACCATCGACAGCGAAGATGCGTTGGATCAGGTGCTCTTGCGCCGCGAGGGTAAAGGGCTCACGCGACAAGTGGTTCCAGTCGCTGGCCGGGCTGACGATTCCTGCGCCATGCAGCGTGGACTTTTCGAATATCGAGATCACGGATGCGTCACGGGCTGCGCGCGCATCGGCATCCTCCATGTCGAAAAACACCTGGCTGAGATTGTATTGCGGATCCAGGTCCACCAGGAGAACGCGAGAGCGCTCGCGGGCCTGCAGCGCCGCAAACACCTGTGCGGTGATGGTCGTTTTCCCGATGCCGCCCTTCAGGTTCATCACGGCGATGACGGGGCATCGTGAGCGATGGAGCCGAGAAAGATCCTCAACCAGAGCCGCCTGGCCGCCATCTGCGTCAGCAAAGTGCTTCAGCAGTGGGGCAAGCATTGCTTTCGCCGGACCGCCCAAGCGCGCCCGATCAAGCTGGAATGGCATTATCTTGACGCCTTGCGCCTCTGCAATCTGGATATCGCGCAATAGCTCAGGGCTCCTGAGACTGTCGGCGGACACGAGCACAACGAGCGCAAAGGCATCATCAATTCTGCGCCGAACCAGCGCGTCGTCCCTGGCGGCCTCCAGAGAGGGGGGATACCACGCGGCAATGCCTGCCTGCCTCAGCGCTTCGTGTAATTGCAGCAGCGGATCGAGGTCCACCGGGCTATGAGAAATATAGACGTGTGCCATGAAATCCCGCTTAGCAGAGTCGATACTGACAGCCACTTGTTTCAGTCAGTTTCGGACAACTCAGTTGAAGAACTACACAACCGCGTTGATGGCGGCGCCTTGGTGTGGTTTCTAGCAGGCCGATTGGAGCAATATGATGACATGGTCCCCGGCCGATTGGCGTGAACTTCCCGCCAAGCACATTCCTGAAGACTATCCCGACGCGGACGCGCTGGCAGCTGCAGAAGAGACACTTAAGGGTTTCCCGCCGCTGGTCTTTGCAGGCGAGGCACGTCGGCTGAAATCTCGGCTGGCGGATGTGGCTTCTGGAAAGGCGTTTCTCCTTCAAGGAGGAGACTGCGCCGAAAGCTTCAAGGAATTCCATCCAGACAATATTCGCGACACGTTCCGCGTCATCCTCCAGATGGCCGTGGTGCTGACCTTTGGCGCCGCCAAGCCGGTCGTGAAAGTGGGGCGCATAGCGGGCCAGTTCGGCAAACCGCGCTCCAGCCCGGTCGAGGTAATCGATGGTGTGGAGCTGCCATCCTATCGTGGTGACAACATCAACGGCATGGGGTTTTCACCGGAGGAACGCCTGCCCGATCCGAACAGGCTGGTACAGGCCTATAGCCAATCTGCTTCAACGCTGAACCTGCTCCGCGCCTTCAGCCAGGGTGGGTACGCCAACCTCGCAAATGTGCATCGCTGGATGCTCGGCTTCGTTGAGCGCAGCCCCCAAGGCGCGCGCTATGAAAAGCTGGCCGATCAAATCACCAAATCGGTCGAGTTCATGGCGGCCTGCGGCGTGAGCCCCGACACAGTCCCGCAACTGGCGCAGACTGAATTCTACACGAGCCATGAAGCACTGCTTCTCGGCTATGAAGAAGCTTTGACCCGGATCGATTCCACCTCAGGGGATTGGTACGACACCTCTGCCCACATGCTGTGGATCGGTCACCGCACGCGCCAGCTAGACCACGCCCACGTCAACTTTGTCAGTGGCATCAAGAACCCGATCGGAATCAAATGCGGGCCTGGGCTCGAGGCGGATGAGCTTGTGCGTCTGGTGGAGCACCTCAATCCCGCTGACGAAGCGGGCCGCATTACGCTGATCGCCCGCTTTGGTGCAGATGGCGTTGCCCAGGGTCTGCCGCCGCTCGTGCGCGCCATTCAAAAGAGTGGACGCACCGTGGTTTGGTCCTGCGACCCGATGCACGGCAACACGCTGAAAACCGGTACGGGATACAAGACGCGCCCACTGGACCGCATTCTGAGCGAAGTGCGCCAATTCGTGGACATCGTGTCGGCGGAGGGGGCTTACCCTGGTGGCATTCACGTGGAGATGACCGGACAGGACGTCACCGAATGCCTCGGCGGCGCCCAGGCGATCACCGAAGAAGACCTGTCATCACGTTACCACACCCATTGCGATCCGCGCCTGAATGGCGAGCAGGCGCTTGAGTTGGCCTTCCTTTTGGCAGAGAAGATCGAGGCTGCATCCAAGGGTGCGAGGGACGACCAGCGCAAAGCTGGATAAGCAAGAGGCTTCACCGATGCAAAGGCGGGGATGGCCCGCCTGGGCGCGGGCAACTGAAATCGTTGATCTGGTGCGGCTATCACTGCCGATCGCCGTCTCGCGCCTGTCATGGATGTTGATGGGCCTGACGGATGCAATCGTCCTCGGTCAGATTGCGCCTGCTGAGTTGCCCTATGTTCTCAATGCCTGGCTACCCCTCGGCATCATGCTCGGCTTCAGCATGGGCATCCTGATGGGCGTTCAGGTGCTGACGGCGGAAAAAGCGGGGCGAGGCGAGGAAGCCGACACCGGCCGCATCTTCAGGCGCGGAATGCTGCATGCAACAGCGCTCGCCGCAGTTTTCATGCTCGTGGCCTATCCCGGTGTCGAGAGCTTCTTCCGTTGGGTGTTTGTCGAGATCGCGCCGCCGCGCGGTGCGGGCGCACTGCCCCCCGAATTGATCGTCACTGAGGTCTCATCTGTGACGCGTATTCTGATCCTTGGGCTCCCTGGGTTCCTGATTGGAACCGTGTGCTCAATGTACCTCGAAGCGCTACGGCGGCCTTTGCTGGTGACCAGCGTGGCTTATGCGATGGTTGCGATCAATCTCGTCCTGAATCTTGCCCTGGTGGCCGGCTGGTGGGGAATGCCACAGCTTGGCGCCGAAGGTGTTGCCTGGGCGACGACCATCACGCGCACCGCAGCCGTGATCTTTTTTGCGGCACTCATTGTGAAGCTCACGCCAGCGTTGAGAGGGTCGTTGCCCGCGCCTCTTGGCGAAGCCCACAGGCAACTATCAGTGGGAACGGGCCAGGCCATCAGCAACGTGGCAGAGTGGGGCGGCTTTAACGCCACTTATGTCATTGCGCTATGGATCTCTGCCTCTGTGAACGTTGTTTACGGCTACGCCACGCAGGTGATGGGCGCGGCCTTCATGATCTTTCTGGGCATTGCCACAGCGACCAGTGTCAGAGTGGCCGAATTTTATGGGCGAAACGATACGGCAGGTGTGAGGGACGCCAGCCGTCTCGGTGTGGTTGCAACGCTTCTGGCAGGGCTCACACTCGGCATCGCGCTCTGGGTTGGCCGCGGCCCGATCTCTGCAGGCCTTGTCGACGTTGATGCCGTCATTGATGGCGTGCCCATCGCCGCTTCGCTCATGGCTGTGTTCTGGCTCGTTGCGCTGGCGACGACCTTTGACGGGTTGCAGGCGACGGCCTCCATGGCTCTGCGTGCGCAGAATGTGGTGTGGCTTCCGACGGCGCTGCACATCGGCTCGTTTTTCGTCCTGATGCTGCCCCTGGGCTACCATCTCGGGCTGACCCTGGAGCGGGGCGCACGCGGCATGCTGGAAGCGGCTTTCCTCGCTCTGCTCTTTGCCGGGATTGCGCAAGTGGCCGTCCTGGAATGGAAAACGGCGCGAACCGGGAAGGTCCGCGCCGCTGACGTTCCGGAAGTGTCCGGAACCTAGATGTCCTTGAGAGCCGTTGCTGGCTTGAAGGCAGCAGACGTCTTCTCAGGGATCTGGATCGTTTCACCCGTGGCAGGGTTGCGGCCCTCACGGGCGTTGCGGGTCTTGGCCTCGAAGGTGCCAAAGCCAGCGATTGCCACTTTGTTGCGGCCCTTCACAGCGCCAGAGATGGCGTCGAAGACAGCGTTGACTGCCTTGCCTGCTTCATCGTGGGTGATGCCGGCGGCATCGGAAACGTGTTTGGTCAGGTCGCCCTTGTTCATGGGATTCTCCTCTGATTGATCGGCTTCCAGGCCGATTGCGGCGACAGAGACACGATTCGTCGGGCTCTGAAACGCCGAAACCCCAATAAACACGGGCTATATGCCCAGAATCCACCCCTCTTCGCGCGCAATCTGTGACTTTTGAGCCTCACTTAGCCCCTCTGAGCCAGAAAAAAGCGCTCCAAGACGGCCCTTGCCATCCAGATCGCAATAGTGACGGGCGATCGCCTCGACCTGCGCCTCGTCGAGAACCTGTCCTCCAACGGGCTTGGCATTGAACAGGGACGGATAGATCTCGGCGATCACAACATCGACGCTTTCGAGCGTCTCGTCGGTGATCTCATCCAGAGGAAGCTCGAAGGGCCAGATGCGCGCATTGGGCAAGTTCGAGGCGAGCCAGGCAACGCTCGGAATGCCAAGAAGGGTCTGGCTGCCCACGCTACCCTGATAAGCGAGTTGCCAGCAGGACTTAGGCTGGCCGAGGCCGCGTTCGCGAAGGTGGCGCTCGGCGAGGCGGTATTCTTCCACAGGGCGGCTTTCGCCAAACTCAGGCCGTTTGCCTTCCAACGTGTTTACCTGATCCTTTGCCGGTGCCCCCCAAAAGGGAAAGGGGCCCTTGGAGATCGCATAGTTCATGCCCGCTGCAATGGCGAAGCGTGAGTTGGAATTGTCGTCGCGTTCGCGCACCTTCCCAGACAGATACTCGAACATGGACTGCCAGGGTGCCACGTCGTCGCCAAAACCCATCGCATCGGCAGTGCCCATCGGAAAGCCCAGGCTGAAATCGAAGCCGAGCAGAACCTTGTCGCCACGCTTGACCAGCTTACCGACCATATCGTGGATGAAGGCGCGTGCCTTCAGGCGCGTGTCGGGGTTGACGGCGCGAAACTGGAATTTGAGCCTGGCATCCTTGGCGAGGATGCCGACCCAGATTGAGTTCGCGCCGGTCGTTGGTTTTGCGGCGGCGCTCCAGTCCACCATGATGTAGGCATCAAACAGGCGCGCCATCGGCCCTCATTCCTTCAATCCATGTCAGGTGAGCTTCACAAGCATCTTGCCTGTGTTGGCTCCGGAGAAGAGCCCCATAAACGCTTCCGGCGCTTTCTCAATCCCTTCCAGAACCGTTTCCTGGAACTTCATTTTTCCAGATGGGATCCAGTCGGACAGATCCTTCAGGAAATCGCCCTGCATGTCCTGGTGTGTAGATACAATGAAGCCCTGAAGCTTCAGCTGTTTGCCGACCGCCATGATGATGTTGTGGGGGCCAGGCGCAGGCTCGGTGCTGTTGTACTGGGCGATCATCCCACACAGCGCCATTCGGGCGAACGGGCGTGCGCACTCGATCGCTGCGGTCAGATGATCACCGCCAACATTGTCGAAGTAGACATCAATGCCTGAGGGCGCTGCGGCCTTGAGTTTCTCAACAAGGCCCTGCCAGCCATTGGCGGTGCGATAGTCGATTACGTGATCTGCGCCGAGGGACTTCACAAATTCGCATTTTTCGGGCCCGCCTGCCGAGCCAATCACGGTGCAGCCCTTTATCTTGGCGATCTGGACCACGGTGGAGCCCACAGCGCCCGCTGCGCCTGAGACAAACACCACATCGCCTTCCTTCAGCTCAGCAATGCGGAGAATGCCTGCGTAGGCCGTCAATCCCGGCATGCCCGCCACGCCGAGAAACGCGCTCTCAGGCAGGCCGGTCTGTGGAAGCTTTTGCGCCATGACCTCTTCAGGTTTCGCGGTGAAGCCGCCACGCCACCCAGCCATGGACGTTACCAGATCGCCCTCAGCATAGTCGGGGTGGGCTGACGCCGTCACATGCCCAACCGCGCCGCCCTGCATCACTTCACCGATCTGGAAAGGTGGCACATAGCTTTCCCGGTCCATCATCCGCCCGCGCATGTACGGATCCACGCTCATCCATGTATTGCGCACTTGAATTTGGCCGTCCGCCGGGGCGGCCGCATGAACGTCAATCATCTGGAAGTCAGATTGCTTGGGGTCTCCGACAGGCCGTTCCGCCAGTGCCCAACCTTTGAATGTCATATCGCCCATTTTGCTTCCTCCGTTCAATGTTCAGTCCATTAGTGAGTGTTGCTCGCCCGTTGTGAAGAGGCAGCTTAAAAAACAGCTCTCAGGCCGCCCGGTTGCGCATAGCTGTTGTGTGGTGTCTATGCACGGAAAACCTCATAGGAGCGTGCTCGTGGAGCGTTTGAAAATTGGTGTTGCGGGAGCAGGGGTCTTCGGCAACTACCACGCCCAGAAGGCGGCCGCGTCGGCCAGGACGCACCTGCTTGGCATCTTCGATCTGGATCTTGATCGGGCAATGCGCGCGGCTGAGCCCTTCGGTGCGCAGGCTTTTGCTGACTATGAGGAGTTGTTGCAAAAGGTCGATGCAATGGTGGTCGCTGTGCCAGCCACGTTTCATGCCGATCTCGTCGAGCGCGCCTTGGCCGCCGACAAGCACGTCTTGGTGGAAAAACCGCTCGCTCTTGATGTCGTCCAGGCACGCAAACTGGCGGGTGAAGCCGTCACCCGGGGGCGCGTCTTGCAGGTTGGCCATCAGGAGCGGTTCGTGGCCAAGGCCATGGGCATTTTCGCGATCGATGAAGTCCCTGAACGACTGGAGTCGGTGCGCGCAGGACCTCCGCCACAGGAAGGCAGGGCAGGCGATGTGTCGGTGATCTGGGATCTCATGATCCACGATCTGGATCTGGCAGCTTGCCTGATCGGGCGAGACTTCAAGGGCGTGACTTCAAGCGGCAAGCGCGTTTCCACAAGCCACATCGACGAGGCCATCGCCGAGTTCGAGTTTGTCTCCGGTGGTACGGCCTGGCTGCGCGCAAGCCGTGCCCAGGAGGCGCGTGAGCGGACGATGAAACTCGTCTATCCGTCTGGGGAGATTTGGGTCGATTTTCTCACTCGCCAGGTGCGCAATACGACGCCTTATGAGATCAAGGTCGATATCTCGTCTGTGCTTCCCGACCCGCTGGGGCGCGCAGATGAAAGCTTCTTTGCGGCCTGTCTTGGCGAAATGCAGAGCCAGGTTCCCGGCCACGGTGCTATCGCCGCGGTCGCCATGGCGCAGGCTGCAGAAGCCGCTGCGACCGGCTAGGCCTTTGCCGCCCGCCGCGATTGGCCTTATCTGAAGCCCATGTCCGACACGCTCTCGCTTTACCTCGCCCAACTCAACCCGGTGGTGGGCGATATCAAAGGCAATCTTGCCTTGGCGGGAGAGGTGCACGCCCGCGCGACAGACGCCGGCGCGGACCTCGTGGTGTTTCCCGAGCTCTTTTTGATCGGGTATCCGCCAGAAGATCTCGTGCTGAAGCCTGCAGCGATTGAAGATTGCATGGACGCGGTCAGGCAATTGGCTGAGCTTACGCAAGGGTCCAGCACGGCCATCCGTGTTGGTGCGCCATGGGCAGAGGACGAAAAGCTCTTCAACAGCGCGCTCTTGCTGGATGATGGCGAAATTGTCTTCCGGTATGACAAGCGCGAGCTGCCGAACTATGGCGTGTTCGATGAGTTACGCCTCTTCGATCCAGGCGAGGGCGAGCCGAGCCCTGTAACCTTCCGCGGACGGCGCATCGGGATCGCGATTTGTGAGGATATCTGGCTCCAACGCGTGCCCCAGGCCCTGGCCGACGGTGGCGCCGAGCTGATTGTGGCACCCAACGCCTCGCCGTGGCGACGCACGGTGCGAGAGGAACGCCACACGACGTTTTCAGCCTGGCGCAAGACGGGGCTGCCCTACGTTTTCGTCAATCAGGTTGGCGGCCAGGACGAGCTTGTCTTTGATGGCGCGAGCTACGCGGTGGACGGTGACGGCTCGGAGCATCAAGTGCTCGGCGACTTCGAGACGGGCGAAGCGTTGGTCACTTTCGATGCGAGCAGAAGAAAGTTCGCGTCCGAGGCAAGCGCCGAACTAACCGAAGGCCTGGAGGCTGATTATCGCGCCGGCATGCTCGCCCTGCGCGATTATGTGAACAAGAACCGCTTTCCCGGCGTGGTGTTGGGTTTGTCCGGCGGCATCGACAGCGCCCTGACCGCCGCCATGGCCGTCGACGCCTTGGGAGCCGACCGGGTCTGGGCAGTGATGCTGCCCTCTCGTTACACTTCAGAAGGCTCTCTAGACGATGCGAGGGCCTGTGCGGACGCGCTGGGCATCCGATACGACACGGTCCCGATATCGCCGGGTGTGGACGCCCTGGACGAAATGCTAGGCGAGATGTTTTCAGGCACCGAGCCCGGCACAACTGAAGAAAACATCCAGTCACGGCTGCGCGGCGTCGTCCTGATGGCTCTGTCCAACAAGTTTGGCCCGATGGTGGTGACGACCGGCAACAAGTCGGAAATGGCGGTCGGCTACGCCACGCTCTATGGCGACATGAATGGCGGCTACAATGCCCTAAAGGACTATTACAAGACGGAAGTCTTTGCGCTGTCAGACTGGCGCAACACTTCGGTTCCGCGCGGCGGGCTTGGCCCCTCAGGAGAGGTCATCCCCCAATCGATCATCGACAAGCCACCCAGCGCAGAACTGCGCGAGGACCAGCGCGATGATGACAGCCTGCCCCCTTATGACGTTCTCGACGATATTCTTCGCGGCTTGGTCGATCGCGACGAGTCCCTCGAAGACATAATGGCGCGCGGCCATGATGAAGCGACGGTGCGCAGGATCGAACACCTGCTCTACATTGCCGAGTACAAGCGCCGTCAGGCGCCCCCGG
Source organism: Pseudomonadota bacterium (assembly GCA_038527085.1). GTDB lineage: Bacteria > Pseudomonadota > Alphaproteobacteria > Caulobacterales > Hyphomonadaceae > UBA5336. The sequence goes on from JBCBGD010000027.1 coordinate 9,722, forward strand.
GCGTGAAAATCGGTCGCAAGAATTTTGGCCGTGACCGGCGATACCCAATCACAAATCGCTATCGCGACGCCTAACATAAACAATTTAAGGTTGAAAACTGGTGGTTAACGGGTTTGGCTTAGGCCTTAACCCATGAAAACGCTTGCCCTGTCTGCTGCCATCTTCGGTTTCGTCTCCAGCCTGGCCGGTCCGCTGCTGCCGATTTCGGCCGTGGACACGACCCAGCGCGTCCTTGTCGGTAAGGTCCGCGCGACCGATGGCGATAGCCTGCGCATGGGCGAGCACAGGATCAGGCTTTACGGGATCGATGCCGTCGAAGGCGCGCAGACCTGTTCGATCGACGGAGAGAGCTGGGCTTGTGGTCGCGCCTCCCGGCGTGCGCTTGAGCGCCTTGTCGACGGCAAGACAGTGACGTGTTCCGTGCGCGACATGGACAGAACGCGCTTCGTCTCGATCTGCGAGGCGGGCGGGGTCGAACTGAATGCCCAGATGGTCCGAAGGGGTTGGGCTGTGGCTTACGCACGATATTCGGATCGGTATCTTGACGAGGAGGCCCTGGCGCAATCCGAAGGCCTGGCTCTTTGGCGCAGCTCTTTCGAGCGCCCACACGATTACCGCGCAAGGCTTCGGGCTGAACAAGCGGCTTCTTCAGAGCCGCAAGTGGCCCCGTCCGCAGACTGCAACATCAAAGGCAACATCTCGCGGTCTGGCAGCAAGATCTTCCACGTGCCGGGCCAGCGCGATTATGAGCGCACGCGCATCAATGAAGACAATGGTGAGCGCTGGTTTTGCAGCCCCATGGATGCGAGGGGCTCCGGTTGGCGGCCAGCGGCTCGCTGAATAGGTCCGGCAACGCTTGACGCCTGCCTGCCTTTGCGATCATCTGTCGGTGTTGAGGAGCAGCGTCATGGGACGACAGCGAAGCTAACGCGATTTGATTAGCCGCGCAGGATTTATGCCCTGCGTACCAATACCTCACGCCCGAAAAGCCCGAAAAACACGAGATAATCATGCTCGCTTTCTTGCGCCTGGAAGCCAGGTGGATTGGGGCCGGATTGCTGCTTACAGCCTACTCCGGTTTTGGTCAGACATATTTCATATCGCTTTTTAATGGCTCTTTGCGCAGCGCGTTCGATCTCAGTCATGGCCGCATCGGTCTGCTCTACGCCGCCGCGACGCTGACCAGCGCTTTCGTGCTGCTTGAGTTCGGAAAGATCGTGGACCGCCGCAGCACCCGCACGTCGGCCCTTGTGGCGACGTGCGGTCTGGCAGTCGCATGTCTGATGCTCGCATTGGCGCCCGTCTGGTGGGCATTGCTTCCGGCCTTTTTCGGACTGCGTCTCTTCGGCCAGGGGTTGATGAGCCATGTCGCCATGACTGCGACAGGTCGCTGGTTCAATGCTGAGCGGGGCAGGGCGGTGAGCCTTGTGTCGCTTGGCTATCCCATCAGTGAGATTCTCCTACCGCCCGTCACTGTGCTGGCGCTGGCCTGGATTGGATGGCGGGGCACGTGGCTCCTGGCCGCGGGCACTTTGTTGCTTGTGGCTCTACCCGTGCTCTCCATGTTGTTGGTGCGCGAGCGTGTGCAGACCGGGCGCGCAGCCCCGAGTACGACCTCGGCTCATGAAACCGAGTGTGAGCCCTGGAGACGGGCTGACGTCCTCCGTGAGCCGAGTTTCTGGCTGATGCTCTCGGGCGTTCTCGCCCCTGCCTTCATGGTGACGGGGCTGTTCTTCCACCACCAGCACTTGCTGGACGTGAAAGACTGGCCCCAATCGGCGTTCGCGCTTGGCTTTTCCGTGTTTGCAATCACCAGCATTCCGGCGCTCGTCATCTTCGGTGGATTGATCGACCGGTTAAGTGCGCGCGCCATGCTTCCTTTCTATTTGCTCCCGATGGCGATCGGGCTGATCTTGCCGCTCGCCTTTGACGGTGTATGGGTCGTGTATGCGCTCATGGTGCTGCTGGGCATTATGGGTGGCGGCGCGGGAACCATCATGGGTGCCATCTGGCCGGAATTGTATGGCACGCAATACCTTGGCGAGATCAGAGCGCTGTCCTTTTCTGCCATGGTTGTCTCCAGCGCCGTATCTCCCGTGCTGATTGGCTATCTGATCGATGCAGGCATTGGCTTTCCGCTGCAACTCGCCGTCATGGGTGGCTATGCCCTCTTGGCGAGCGCACTGATGGGGCTTATTCAGCCGCGTCTGGCCGAGATCGCCGCCGACCACGCCACACCCCAACCCGCCGAGTGAAGGCCTGCCTATGTCTGTCAAAGTCCGTTTCGCCCCCTCGCCCACAGGCCGATTGCATGTGGGCAATGTCCGAACGGCCCTGATCAACTGGCTGTTTGCGAAAAAGGAGGGCGGGGAGTTCGTCCTGCGAATCGATGACACCGACACCGAGCGATCCACCGCCGCGTTCGAGCAGGGGATTAAGGACGACCTGACCTGGCTGGGCCTGACTTGGGACAGTACCTTCAACCAGTCCGACAAGTTTGCAGACTACGATGCGGCCGCTGACAAGCTTCGCAGCATGGGCCTCCTTTATGCCTGCTACGAGACCTCTGACGAGTTGGAGCGCAAGCGCAAGATCGCTCTCTCCCGCGGCCGTCCGCCAGTCTATGACCGCGCTGCGCTGGAACTGACGGAGAAGGAACTAGCTGCCTACGAGGCGGAAGGGCGCAAGCCGCACTGGCGATTCAAGCTCTCCGGCGAGCGCATCGAATGGGACGACAAGGTGCGCGGCTTGCAGGGCATCGAGACCGCCTCAGTGTCCGACCCGATCCTCATCCGCGGGGATGGGTCTTATCTCTACACGCTGCCAAGCGTGGTGGACGATATCGATGCCAAGATCACCCATGTGGTGCGCGGCGAAGACCATGTGACGA
>JBCBGD010000027.1:12708-16718 GCA_038527085.1 Pseudomonadota bacterium
GACCCAGCTCGCTGACGAATTCGACTTCTCGAAGATTGCGCGAAATTCGGCACGGTTCGACGAAGCTGAACTCGACCAGCTCAACGCCGCTCTGGTCCACACAATGAACTTTGAAACCGCCAAGCCGCGGCTCGAAGCGATCGATCCACAGGCGGCTGACCAAGGGTTTTGGACCTTGGTGCGCCAGAACTGCACCCGCGTCAGCGACGTGCGTGAATGGATCGATGTTGTGTTCGGTGAGGTGTCTCCAGTCGTCGAGACCGACGATGCCGAGTTCGTGGCCACCGCTTCGGAGCACCTGCCCGATGGTGACTTCACGCCAGAAACCTGGTCAGCCTGGACCTCGGCATTGAAAAGTGAAACCGGGCGCAAGGGCAAATCCCTGTTCATGCCCCTGCGCAAGGCGATCACGGGACGCGCCTATGGACCGAACATGGCCGACCTGATTGTGCTGATCGGCCGAGAAAAAGTGCTTGCGCGGATGCTGGCAGCCTAGTCGGTCGGCTCTCGGCCGCCCGACTGCTTTTCTGGCCTGGATTTGGCCAACCGAAGGCTGCGTCCGGTTTGTACGGCATCACGGCCAAAACGGTCCCGGGCCAGATCGCTGGCGCGCTCAGCGGCCGCGCGCTTTGCCACATCGGCATCGACGAGATCGATGTGATCACCCCTCGCAGGGCTGAGCGCTGAAATCCCGATCCCGATCAAGCGGAACGCTTCTGCGCTTCGGCACTCCTTCTCGAGAAGGCCCCTTCCGACCTTGAAAAGCGTGCGCGCGAGCTGGGTGGACTCTGGCAGCGTCGCGCGCCGTGTGCGGCTCTGGAAGTTGCCGGTCTTGAGCTTGAGCGTGACGACAGCGCCCTCGACCCCTGCCGCCTTGGCGCGCTCGGCCGTGCGTTCGCAGACATGCCAGAGCCGATCAGACAGCGTGTCGAAGTCTGAGATGTCCCGATCGAACGTGGTTTCCGACGAGACCGACTTGCGCTCACCTCCAGGCTGGACGGGCCGGTCATCGCGCCCGAAGGCGCGCTTGTGGAGAAACAGGCCTGTCTCTCCATACCGCTTGATGAGATCTTTCTGTGAGGCGTGCTGCAGGTCGGCCACCGTGGTAAACCCGTCCCTGGCGAGCCGGGCGGCGAGCTTCGGACCGACGCCATGGAGGTAGCCGGGGCTCTTGGGCCCGAGCAGGCTCGGCGCCTCGTCAGGCGAGATGACGGCAAAACCGCGGGGCTTGTCCATCTCGCTGGCCGTCTTCGCCAGAAACTTGTTGGACGACAGGCCAATCGACACGGTGATGCCGACATCGTCCTCGATTTCGCTGGCCAGCCTGGCGAGCATTTCAGCCGGCGTGGCCCCGTGCAAAGCGTGCGTGCCTGACAGGTCCAGATAGGCCTCGTCGATGGACACGGCTTGCACCAGCGGCGTGAGTGCATCCATCTTCGTGCGAATTAGCTTAGCGGCGGCCGAATACTTTTCGAAGTTCGGACGCACCACGACGGCGTCAGGACAGGCCTTCAGCGCCTTGAACATTGGCATCGCCGAACGGACACCAGAAAGCCTCGCAATGTAGCAGCACGTGGCAACCACGCCGCGCTTGCCCCCGCCGATGATGACCGGCTTGGCGCGTATCGATGGATCGTCGCGTTTTTCGATCGCCGCGAAAAAGGCGTCGCAATCGATATGTGCGATGTGCAGGGAGGCAATATCGTCATGGGCCACAAGGCGACGCCCACCGCACTCCGGACACGCGCGAACAAGCGCGTCGGACAGGCTGAAACAGGTTCGGCAGAGCGTGGCCATCGTCGGGTGATCACCGTTTGTTCGCTGCTCAAACTACTTGCCCACGGGCGGGCCGTAAACAAGAGTTAAGATTCTCGGGGCTAGTACGAAGGTGAAGAGTAGACGGTCGGCAGGATCGATTCGCCATGAGGAACAGAGCGCTCGCCATGTCCAACGCGCCCGCGAAATCGGTTCTCGTCGTTGAGGACAATGAGCTGAACATGCGGCTCTTCTGCGATCTGCTCGATTCGTTTGGCTACCAGACCTTCCAGTGCCGCGATGGCTCGAAGGTGATGGAAACGGCACGCAATGAGCGCCCTGATCTCATCATCATGGATATCCAATTGCCGGAAGTGTCGGGTCTCGACATCACGCGCTGGCTGAAAGACGATGAAGAGGTGGGCCATATTCCTGTCCTTGCCGTGACGGCGTTCGCGATGCGCGATGACGAACAGCGCGTGCGCGAGGCCGGCTGCGAGGGGTACCTTTCCAAGCCGATCCAAATCAGTTCATTCATGCGGGCTGTGGAAGAGTTGATCCCGCAGGGCCAGGCGGCATGAGCGCACGAATCCTCGTTGCAGATGATGTCGATCCGAATCGGCGTGTCCTACGGGGCAAGCTCGAGGGTAATTTCCATGTCGTGCTCGAGGCGGTGAATGGCCGTGAAGCCGTTGAAGTGGCTCGCCGGGAAAAGCCGGAAATCATCCTGCTTGATGTCATGATGCCTGAAATGAACGGCTATGAGGCGTGTGAGGTGCTCAAGGCCGACCCAGACACGGCGCACATCCCAGTGGTTATGGTGACGGCGCTGACAGACGCCGAAGACCGCCTGAAAGGGCTCAAGGCAGGCGCAGAAGACTTCATCACCAAGCCCGTTGACGACTTCCAGCTGCATTCGCGGATTGAGGCACTCACGAGATATGTTGCTGTTGCGCAGGAGCTGCGCCAGCGTCAGGCGGGCAGTGCAGCCGTTCCCATCCTCGAAGACCGCGAGGCCGAAGAACTCAATCGCCCCGTGCGCATCCTGGTCATGGATGAGAAGAAGCGCCGCGCTGATCGCGTCGTAGGCCTCCTGCGCCGTGCGGGCCACGAGGTGCATTCCTATGCCGAGGTCGGCTCGGGTGTGGCCCTTTCTGGGACCAGCGTAGACGTCATCGTGATGGCCTTGGCCGACCAGAGCTACGACCCGCTCAAGATCTGTGCCCATTTCAGGATGTCTGAAATGACCCGGCCGATCTCCATTATCGTCGCCGCCGAGCCGCACATGAACCAGCAGGCTGCGCGCGCACTGGCCCATGGGGCAAGCGACGTCATCCAGATGCCGATCGAGCCCCAGGAACTCCTCGCGCGTGTGAGGACCCAGGCGCGGCGAACTCGCTACATAGAAATCATGCGGCGCCGGGTGGATCGCGGCCTTGAGCTGTCCGTGATCGATCAGCTGACGGGGCTCTACAATCGCCGTTACATGCTCAACCAGCTGCAGCAATGGATGAAGCGCTCATTGATTGGTGACACGCCGCTATCTGTGGTCTCGCTCGACATCGACCATTTCAAGGCGGTCAACGACACCTATGGCCATGCCGCTGGTGATCGCGTTTTGCAGGAGGTGGCGGAGCGGTTGAAGCAGAACGTGCGCCCCATCGATATTGTTTGCCGCCCTGGTGGGGAGGAGTTCCTCGTCATCATGCCGGAGACCGCGGGAGACCGCTCGGCCGCGGCAGCTGAGCGTCTGCGCCGCGCCATAGCAGCAGATGATTTTGACATTCAGAACGGCGAAGCGATTTCGATCACGATTTCAGCAGGCGTCGCCGTGATGAGAGGCTCTGAAGACACGCCCGCCGATCTCATGCATCGCTCGGATGAGGCTCTGTATTCGGCCAAGCGCGAGGGTCGTAATCGGGTGTGCGGCGAGGCAGCCTGACAGCTGGGCGATTTTAGGACGCGCAATTAAAGGACTCGTGGTCTATATCCACGTTATGAGTTTCCCCGATAAGAAAACAGTACTGGCTTTTCTGGAAGCCAATCCGCACATCACGACGCGCCGCGACATCGCCAAGGGCTTGAACGTCAAGGGCGCGGGTCGCGCACAATTGCGCGCGGTCCTGAAAGACCTTGAGACCGAAGGCGACGTCGAGAAGCGCGGTCCGAAACGCTATGGCAAAGCCGATGCGCTTCCTAACACGACGCTGGTCGAGTTCCTCAGGGTCGATGAACATGGCGACCTGATTGGCAAG
>JBCBGD010000028.1:0-16296 GCA_038527085.1 Pseudomonadota bacterium
CGGGCCGCGTGCCTTTGTGCGTGGCGCGCTTGAGAGCGGCGACCTTGTGGTGATTGACGGTTTGCAGCGCTTCACGCCCAGCCAGCCCGTTACCCCGCGCCGCGAGGCCTCCTCCGGTGCGCTGGCCGGCGTTCCAGCTGCCCAAGCCAAGTAGGGAGCGCCCCCGATGCGGACCTTGTTCTACCGCCTGCCGCGCCTGACGGTCCTTCTCTTGCTGGTCGCCCTGGCCGGAGGGCTGGGTGCCTTGATGACGCTCGACCGCCAAGAAGACCCGACCCTGATCGAGCGCTACGGCTTTGTCCTGACCACCCTGCCCGGCGCCGATGCCGAACGGATGGAAGCCCTGATTACTGAGCCGCTTGAGAAGTCGCTGCGCGAGTTGCCAGAGTTGGCCGAGATTGACAGCGTTTCGCGCGCCGGCGTGAGCCAGATTGGCATCAACATCAGAGAGGATCTCAGCGCTTCTGAGGTCGAGGATGCCTGGACACTGATCCGCAACCAGGTGGAGGCCGCGCGCCCGCAATTCCCCGCTGGCACGTCTGCGCCCTTTGTGCGCCGCCAGTATATCGGCGCCTCGACCATGCTGGTGGGCGTGACCTGGGAAGGTTCAGGCGAGCCGGAACTGGCCGTCATGGCGCGCATGGCCAATGATCTTGGCGACAAGTTCCGCAACCTCGGCGGCACGGAAGAAGTGCAATTCTACGGGCTGCCCCAAGAGCAGATCACCGTTGTGATGGACCCCGATGCACTCGCAGCAGCGGGGCTCGACACGGTGCAGGCGGCCCAGCTCATCGCCCAGGGCGACGCAAAGACGCCTGCGGGCGAGTTGCGCACTGGCGCGACCAATATCGGCGTGGACATTGGCGGATCGTTTGAGTCCATTGCGCGCATCCGCGAGGTGCCCCTGGTCCAGGATCCGGGCGGCACCAGCGTACGCGTCGGCGATGTGGCAGAGGTGCGCAAAGGGATCGAAGACCCGGTCACCCGGCTGAATTTCCACAATGGCGAGCGCACCATCCTCGTGGGCGCGTTCATCCAGACCGGCCAGAGGGTCGACCGCTGGGCCGAGAATGCCCGCACCATGGTCAACGCATTTATCGAGGATGCGCCACAGGGCGCGCGCGTCGAAATCCTGTTCGACCAGAGCGATTACACAAATGCCCGCCTCGGTGAACTGTCCGGCAACCTGATGATGTCGGCACTGATCGTGGTGCTGGTGCTGTTCCTGTGCATGGGCTGGCGCGCGGCGATCGTGGTCGGCACCGCGCTGCCCCTGACCATGCTGCTGGTGCTGATACTGTTCAACGTCTTCGGCATGCCGCTGCACCAGATGTCGGTGACGGGACTTGTCATCTCCCTTGGACTGCTCATCGACAATGCCATCGTCGTGGTCGACGAGTTCGACCAGTATCGCGGCAAGGGCTATGGACGCGCGGAATCCATCGACAAATCCCTGAAGCACCTGTTCGGGCCACTGTTCGCATCGACCCTGACCACAGCGCTTGCCTTTGCGCCCATCGCCCTGCTGCCGGGCTCTGCAGGCGAGTTTGTCGGCATGATCGGCGTGTCTGTGATCTTCGCCGTGGTCTCGTCCTTCGCGATTTCGATGACGATCATCCCCGCGCTGTCGGGTTGGTTCGACCGAAAGCGCGCCGGTGAGCATGCCGAGGATCGCAAGCGCCGCTGGTGGCGCGATGGCATCGCCGTGGACGTGATCAGCGACGGATATCGCTTCACCATCGGCGCTGTGTTGCGCTTTCCGCCGCTCGGCATCGCCCTCGGCCTCGCGCCTGCCATCTTCGGCCTCATCGTGGCGGGCACCCTGCCCAGCCAGTTCTTCCCGCAGACCGAACGCGACCAGTTCGAACTGCAGATCAGCCTTGGGCCATCCGCCTCGACCGACGAAATTGTCGAGACCGTGCAGGACGCAACGGACTACCTGCTTTCGCGCGACGACGTGCTGGCGGTGAACCTGACCATCGGCGAAGGCGCCCCGCGGGTCTATTACAACGCGATCAACAACACTGAGGGCGTTGAAGGCATCGCGGGCGGCTGGGTCCAGACGGCCTCACCCGCTGCGACCCGGGCGATGATCTCCGATCTCCAGGCCGAGCTGCGGGCTCGTTTTCCAGACGCCATGTTCCTGGCGCTGCCGTTCGAGCAGGGCCCGCCCTCGCCCGCTCCGATCCAGATCCTTTACGTCGGTGAAGACCTTCAAACCCTTGCAGAAATCGGCGACCAGGTACGCCAGGTCCTCGCCCAGACACCGGGCGTGACCTACACCGACGCCAGCCTCTCCACCGGCATTCCGCGCCTCACTCTGCAGGCCGATGAGACCGCGGCCGCCATCGCTGGCCAGCGACTGACAGGCATTGCCCAGTCCCTGAACGCAGAGCTCCAAGGCGTTCGTGCAGGCTCTGTGCTCGAAGGCGTGGAAGAGCTTCCAGTGATCGTGTTCGCAGGCGACAATCGACGCACCGCCACGGCCGATCTCGGCGCCAAGACCATCGGAGATGGCACACCGCTCAGTGCGCTTGGCGACATCACGCTCGATCCTGATGTCGGCGTGATCACGCGACGGGACGGCCAACGCGTCAACGACATCCAGGCCTTCCTTGAGCCTTACACCTTGCCCGCACCCGTGCTGGCGGACTTCAAGCAACGCCTGGCTGACAGCGGCTTCGAGCTGCCGCGTGGCTATTCCGAAATCACCGGCGGCGAGGCGGAAAACAGTGGCGATGCGCTCGGCAACCTCGCGGCAACGGGCATTCCGCTCATCCTGGTCATGGCAGGCGCCGTGGCGCTGGTGTTCAATTCCTTCCGCATGGCGCTGTTGATCCTGACGGCGGGCTTCCTCTCGGTGCGTGATGGCGTTCTTCGGCGTGTGGCTGTTCAACCTGCCGCTGGGCTTCAACGCCATCATCGGCGCGCTCGGCCTGCTCGGCATCGCGATCAATGGCTCGATCGTTGTCCTCTCCATGTTGCGCGCCAATCCCGACTGCATGGCCGATGACATAGTCGAGCAGCGCGAAACGGTCGTGGACGCGACCCGCCATATCGTAGCGACGACGCTGACCACGATGGGAGGCTTTGTGCCTCTGCTGCTGGCGGGCGACGCGTTCTGGATGCCGCTGGCCGCAGCGATCGCAGGCGGCGTGGCCGGATCAGCGATCCTGGCGCTCTATTTCACGCCCGCAGTGTTCCGCTTGATGACGATGAAGCCATTCACCAAGCTCGGCCGGTTCCTCACCGGCGGCGGAAAGCGCACCCAGCCAGTCGCGGCGGAGTAGGCGTCAGATATCGTCGGCCTCGAACACCTCGCGGTCGAACTCACCTTCCCACTTGGCGACGGCGGTCGCCACGGCCGCGTCGCCCGTGACGTTCGTCAGCGTGCGCATCATGTCGAGGAGACGGTCAAAGGGCAGGATGAAACCGATGATCAGGAAGGCCTGCTCCTCGGGGATGCCGACCTGCGCCAGGGCAAGCCCGGACAGGAAAAGCCCCGCACTGGGGATGCCCGCCGCGCCAATGGACACAAGCGTCGCCATCAGGGCGACCAGCACATATTGGCTGAGCGAGACGTCGATCCCCATCGCCTGTGCGCCGAACAGCGCCACCATGCCGATATAGATCGCCGTACCATCCATATTGATGGTGGCGCCCAGGGGGAGCACGGAGGCGGCCACGGCCTTGTCCACGCCGAGGTTTTCCTCTGCGCACGTGATGGTGACAGGGAGTGTGGCAGACGAGCTGGCCGTTGAGTAGGCCACCGCCTGGGCGTCTGTGACCCCGCGCAGGAACTTGAACATGTTGAGCTTGAGCAGCCCCGTCATGATCACCCCGCCATAGGTGATCAGGATGTGCAGCGCGCAGGCGAGGTATAGCGCGGCCGTGAGCGTGCCGAGACTTTGCAACACGCCGAGGCCCTGGGTCGCCATCACCGTCACCATGAGGCCAAACACGCCGAAAGGCGCGGTTTCCATGACCATCATCGTCACCTTCATCATGGCCTCGGACGCACCGTCCATGAATCCCGCCACGGGCCGGGCGACCTCTCCTGCAGCAAGGATGCCGACGCCAAACATGATGGAGAAGAAGATGATCTGCAGGATGTCTCCGGTCGCCAGCGCCTCCACGGGGTTGGTCGGCACAATGCGAAGGAGGCGGTCAACCAGGCCGCCTGCGGCGTCGGCCCGCTCGGCCACGTCCTGCATGCGCGAGACATCCGCGCCGGCAAAGGTCTCTGGCGAGAGGCTTGCGCCCGGCTGGAAGATCGTCGCGACGATGAGGCCCAGCGTGACGGCGATGGCTGTCGTGCCGAAATAAAGCGCCAGCGTCCGCAGACCGAGGCTGCCGAGCCGCTTTGGATCGCCCATGGCGATGATGCCTGAGACCAGCGTGAAAAAGATCAGCGGCACGATCAGCATCCTGATCAATCGCAGAAAGAGGTCGCCGATCCAGCCGAACCAGGTCGTCGCAAACGCCCCGCCCTCTTCCGCGCCCATGCCGTAGCGCAGGGCAAGGCCCACAGCGAGGCCGAGGACCAGAAACGCGATGACGCGTTTCCAGAGATCAATCGCAAACCAGCCGCCCATGCCCATGCCTCATTTCAACGCCAGTGAATCGGATGGGCGCGACCGTAGTGCCGAGCCCGGCCCCGTCAATCGGAGAGGCTGTCGTAGATGTCTTTCGCAGCGTCCCTGAAGCCGAGGCCGAGCCCCCGCAATTGGTGGTCGTTCGCGGCAAGGGCGATGACCACGCCAGATGTCGGGTCGGCGTAGATCTCAGCGTAATTGAGGGTGTTGGAGCCATTGTGCCAGAGATGCCCGGCAAGCTCGCCATCCCGCGCACCAACCAGCCCGTGGCGTAGTTTTCCAGGCGCGGGGTGTGCAGCTTTTCGAGGCTGGACTGGCTCAGGAATGGCGCGCCATCCGGCCCCTGCCCGGTCAGGTGCGCGCTCGCGTAAGTCGCGAGGTCTTCCAGACTCATATGCACACGCCCTGCTGGCCCAAGTACTTCAGGATTGTCGGCCCTGCCATCGCCCGGGCTGACCGGAATGCGCCCGAAGCTGAGGAAGCGGGGGCGGTGGCCGCGTGGCTGGCTCAGCACCTCATCCTCGCCGACCGGGCCGAAGCCAGCTGTCTCCAGGTCGAGCGCGGCGAAGACGTGCTCAGCCATCAGGTCTTCCCAGCGCTGGCCCATCACCTGCTCCAGCATCGCGCCAGCGACCACATACCCCGCATTGGAATAGGCGAAGTCCTCTCCGGGCATGCCCGCAGGCGGGCGCGTAAGCATGTGGCGGGCATAGTCCAGCCGCTCGCCGCGCGCATCCTTGCTAATGCGCTCGAAGGTCAGAAATTTCGACATCGCGATGTTTGGCGCCAGGCCGGAGGTGTGGGTGAACAGGTCCTCCAGGGTAAGCTCGCGGAGGGCCGGGTCGATATCCTCGATGGCCTCGCCAAGCGCGTCCTGCACGGTCAGGTCCCAGGACAAGGCTCCCTGTTCGACCAGGCGGGCTGCAAGCGTTGCCGTCATGGATTTGGTGATCGAGCCGAGGTGCCAGATGTCACCATTTTCGGCCTCGATGTCAGAGCGCGTGGAGCGGACGCCCGCCGTGGCCTCGGCGATCACGACGCCGTCGCGCATGACAAGGATTGAGACAGCCGGCGCGCCTGTGTCTTCGATGAGCGCTTCAGCCTTTTGCGCCAGGCCCGCGTCGGAGACCTGCGCCGAGGCGCCGAAAGCGGCAGACAGGACAAGCGCCAAGAAGGACAAGAGGACTTTCATGAGAAGGCGCTCCCTGCGTCACCGCTTTTCGTTTGGCGGAGACGCGTTAGTCTAGAACGAAACGGAGGAGACGCGCCATGGACATGTCATTCGATCCGGCCCTGGACGGCTTCCGCGCCGATGTGCGCGCCTTTTTCGCGGCCGAGTATCCCCAGGACATTCTGGAGAAGGTGCGGGCGGGCCATTCGCTCACCACGCCGGAGGTGCGCAAGGCGGAAATGGCACTCGGATCAAAAGGCTGGCTCGCCAGCGCCTGGCCGGAAGAACACGGCGGGCCAGGCTGGAGCCTGGAAGAGCAGTACATCTTCGACGAAGAGCTGGAGCGCGCGGGCGCGCCGACCGTCACGCCCATGGGCGTCATCTATGTCGGCCCAGTGATCTACACGTTTGGGTCAGAGGCCCAGCAGGAGAAGTGGCTCGACGGCATCCGGTCGGGCCGGGATGGCTGGGCCCAGGGCTATAGCGAGCCAAACTCGGGCTCGGACCTGGCCTCTCTGCAATTCTCCGCCGTGCGCGAGGGCGATGAGTATGTCCTCAACGGCACCAAGATCTGGACCAGCGCGGCCCAGCATGCCGACTGGATCTTCCTGCTCGCGCGCACCGACAACTCCGGAAAGAAGCAGGAAGGCATCACATTCATCTGCTGCGAGATGGACCGACCAGGCGTCACGCTGACCCCGATCATCACCATCGACGGCAAGCACTATCTCAATCAGGTCCATTTCGAGGATGTCCGCGTGCCGGTGGACTATCGCATCGGCGAGGAAGGCAAGGGCTGGAGCTACAGCCAGTACCTGCTCGGCCATGAGCGCACCTCCTATGCGCGCATCGGCGGCAAGCGGAAGATGCTGGCCGACCTTCGCACGCTCGCCAGCGCGGCCGAGGATGGCGGCAACCGGCGCCTGATCGATGACGAGGATTTCGCCTACAAGCTGTCGGCGGCAAACATCGCCGTGGACGGGCTTGAGATGCAGGTGCTGCGCATCCTGTCGGCGGTCAGCGCGGGCGGCTCGCCTGGCAATGAGGCCTCGATCGTGAAGATCCTGGCGACCGAAACCCACCAGCAGATCACAGAGCTGATGCTGGAGGCAGGCGCGCGCGCAGCGATTGCGAAGACGCCGGACGCCGCGCGCGGGGACTTCAACGACGCGCCTGAGGCCGCCTATGCACCGCCCGCCGTGGCGAGCTATTTTGCCGGCCGCGCCCAGTCGATCTATGGCGGCACGAACGAGATTCAGAAAAACATCATCGCCAAGCGTGTGCTGGGGCTTTAGCGCCCGCTGACCTTGGCGAGTACAAGCTCAAGTTTATTTTGCGGCTCTACGTCGAGAAAAGTGCCGCAACAATCCGTGAAGCGCATTCTGACGGGGATGCAGTCGAAGTGTCGAGCTCGAAATCATAGTCGATATGCCGATGGACGATGTCGAATTGTCCGCGCGCCTGACCGTGCACCCGATCTCCACGCGCAATTTCCCGACGCTCCAATTCCGCGAGATCGCAATGCACGCCAACCCAGAACACCTCGACCCCTGCCAGCGCTGACGTCCAACCGTTCAGCAGCGCCTTGGAGAGGACGACTTCATCCAGAATGAGGCCCACGCCAGTTTTTGCGATCGCGGCAGCCGCGCTTTGGTGGGCCGTCAACGTCGCAAGTCCGAAGGCGCCAAAGTTCAGACGTATGTGGCCTTCATCATTTCTGTCGAAAAAGAAGCCATCCGCATGGTTGTGGAGTTGGGGCGGCAGCATGTCGAAGGCGTCATCGATACCGACCAATAAATGTGGTTGGGGCAACAGTAGCTGCAGTGAGCGGGCGATGCTGGACTTACCGGCAGACGTGCACCCATTCAGGAAGATGACCGCCATCAGGTTTTCTCGGCCAGCGACGGGCCCCTTGCCGGCCCCTCAGACATGCTGGTCGATCAGGATCGGGTTTCCGTCGGGATCGGTAAGAAAGATGTGCGCAGCGCCTGTCTTGGCGGGATCGGCTTCCAGGGCGAGTTCAAGACCGGCGGCCTTCAGTTCAGCCTGGATCGCGCGGACGTCGTCGAACGCCTCAAGCGGCTGTGCAGACTGGTCCCAACCAGGATTGAAAGTGAGCAGGTTCTGGTCAAACTTGCCATGGAACAAACCGATCTTCGTGTCGCCATTGGCCATGATCAGAAAATCTTGCGCCATGTCGCCTGCAACTTCAGTAAAGCCGAGCTTTTCATAGAAGGCCTTCGAAGCCGCGAGGTCTTTTACCGTGAGGCTGATAGAAAAAGCGCCGAGTTTCATGGGGTGTCTCCTCTTTGGGGCGTGATTGATCAGGCGTGGGCGGGCAGGACTTTTGGATTGCGCAGGATCGCGGCAGAGACCAGCGCGACGACTAGGCCGACGGGCAGGATCTCGAGGACTGTGATTGGAATGCGGTAAAGCGGATTGGCGTATTGCTTCTTCATCTCGTCCATCTTCGCTGTGGCTTCGGCCATTTCGGCTTCGCTCGCGCCGCTGGCCGCCTTTTGCTCCAGTATTCCAGCCGTGTAGGCATCAATGAATGTCGAACCTGAGAAACCTAGATAGACTTCCCACACCACCACATAGGCAACCGCAGCCACTGCTGAAATTAGGGCGCCGACCGCAAGGGCGGACCAGAAGGTGATCACGCCGCCATGGTTGATGTCGCGGTGGCGCTTGATGCCGAAAAAGACCGCCGACAAGGCAATCAGCATGATGAGATAGCCAAGCCACTCGAGGGCAGACGAAACCTCATCGCCCGAGAAGATGAGGCTCAGCGTGATGCTGGCGATGATGATGAGGCCCGAGATCAGGCCGTAGACAAGTCCAATGCGAAGCATGTCGCCCTCCAGAGCGTGTTCGATGCCACCACTTTGGCCCGCACCGTGCCGCTGTGCCAGTCACCCAAAAGGGTGAAATCGCCGAAGAATCCACTCCCGCATGGGTGATTCCAGCTCAGGGCAGGATGGAAAGCTCCTGGGCCTTGCGGATAGCTTGGGTGCGCCGGTTCACGTCCAGCTTTTCGAACAGACGCGCGATGTGCGTCTTTACGGTGTTGGGTGAGATCTCTAGACACCGTGCGACTTCCTTGTTGGCGAGGCCATCTGCGAGCAACTCAAGAATGCCGAGCTCGCGCGGTGAAATCCCTAGCGAGCGAATGGCCGCGTCATTGCGCTTGAAGTCATGATTGCGTCGCGGCGCGGTCAGCTGGCGTCCCGCCCAAATACCAAGGAGTGTGAACCCCACCGCGACACACAGAATGTAAATCTCTGTCGGGAAGAGCCGTGCGGCGTGGCGATACTGCAGCCAGGTCAGCGCAAAGGCTGCCAGTGCAAAGCCAATCCCTGCCAGTAACAACCGACCGATCGCTCCGCTGGTTAAAGACTGCGTGAGTTTGCGCCGAGACGAAGAAGACACCGATAGATCCTGCTGGAGGCAGCCATATCCGAACCATCGCGCCGATGCCTCCCGTTCGCAAGCGGGAGCTACTCGCCGGCTTTCTCGCCGGCGCTTTTCTCGATGCTGCCGACGGCTTCGGCCAGGGAAGCGCGCGCGCTGCCGGGGCGTTTGGGCTTGGGCTGGTTTGGCGCAGGCGCCCAGCCCGACAGCCAGGTGATCACGAAGCTGGCACGGATGCGCCCATCATCATCGGCAAACTGAGACGCATAGATTTCTGCCGCCCGCGCCAGCACACGCCGCGACAGGGGCCGTCCACCAGTGGCGAAAGCCGCCTGCTCGCCCATGCCGCGCAGATCCTCGATCAGGTGGAACATCGTGTCGTAGCGCACCGTGATCGTTTCCACATCCGCGACAGGCAGGGCAAAGCCTGCGCGTTGCAGCAGCGCAGCTGAGTCCTGCAGCCCCGGAAGAGGTGAGACGCGTGGCGCAGCCCCATCCATCAGCTCCGTCTCGGCCTGCATCAGGCTTTCGCGCAGTTCCGCCAGGGTTCCCGCCCCGAAATACGCGCCGAGGAACAGGCCATCTGGCTTTAGCGCGCGGTTCACCTGGATCAGGCTTCCCGGAAGGTCGTTCACCCAGTGCAGCAACAAAGCGCTGGCGACCAGATCGAACTGGCGCTCTTCGAACGGCAGGGTTTCGCCGTCCCAGACCGTCACATCCAGGCCCCGCGCCTTGGCAGCAACGGCCATAGCGGGGCTCACTTCCGCGCCTTGGATCTCAGCGACCTTGCCGGTCTCTAGCAGCGCCCGCGCCAGCTCGCCCGTGTGGCAGCCGAGGTCGAGCCCGGCTTTGAAATTGTGGGCGGTGTCGGCCAATCGCTCTGCCATCTGGCTCGACACACGCGCCTTGAGGAAGTCATACTCAGCCCAGCGTTGAACGGCGCGGCTGCGAAACCTGGCGTGGCGAGCGGTGTCGAAGATCTGAGGGGGTGACTGGGTGGCCATGGGGCTTGATATCGCGCGCCTCGGCGGGCGAGCAAAGCGCTGGATGCGCGCAGGAGCCGAAGGGCTTTGGCCGTCGCGTTCTCTGGTCTCATCCAAACGCAATATTGGCGAGGGCGCGGTGTCTGCCGCCGAATGGGCGGAGCTGACTTTCCTGATAGGCCCGGTCTGCGACCAGTGTGGCTTGCCGCAGGAGGTCGATCTTGGCCTCCTGGCGGTGTGCGCTGCCTGCGTGGCGCGTCCGCCGAAATGGGGCTCGGCGCGCGCAGCGCTCGCCTATGACGACGCCTCCCGGCGCATTGTACTGGATCTGAAACGTGCCGGACGGCGCGATGGGCTCACCACGATCGCAGGCTGGATGGCCCAGGCCGGCGCCCCGCTGATCAGCCGGGCCGATGTCATGATCCCTGTCCCGCTGCACTATCGCCGCCTCGCCTCGCGCGGCTTCAACCAGTCGGGCTGGCTGGCGGCTGCCCTTGCCCGCCGCACGAAGACGCCGATGCGAGTCGACGTGCTCAAGCGCCGGAAGGCGACGCCCAGCCAGGGCGGGCTCAGCCCAAAGGCGCGCCACCGCAACGTGTCGGGTGCGTTTGCCGTGCGGAAGGGACGTGAAAGTGCCGTGCAAGGAAAGACGGTCCTGCTTATTGACGATGTGCTCACCACGGGCGCGACCGTGAAGGGCTGCACGCAAACCTTGCTCAAGGCCGGGGCTGCCCGCGTCGATGTATTGACACTTGCCCGCGTTGTTCGCGCGCGCACACCCTCTATATAGCGCTGCGAACCAAGCACGGAGCGCCCTCATGGCCAAAGTCACCGTCTACACTCGCGCCTTCTGCCCCTACTGCGTGCGCGCGCTGAAAGTCCTCAAGGACAAAGGCGTCGATGTCACCGAAATCGATGCGGGCATGGACGCGGTCAAGAAAGCCGAGATGGTGCAGAAATCCGGCGGTGCGCGCACCTTCCCCCAGATCTTCGTCGGCGACACCCACATTGGCGGGTGCGACGAGATGCTGGCCATGGACCGCGCAGGCAACCTCGACGCGCTGCTGGCGGCGTGAGACACTAGGCCATGATCAAGTACGCGCTGACCTGTTCGGCCTGCGAGGCCGATTTCGAGGCCTGGTTTGCCTCGTCGAGCGCCTATGACGATCAGAAGGGCCGCGGCTTGGTCACGTGCGCCATATGCGGCTCACCTGACGTCTCGAAACAGATCATGGCGCCGGCAGTGGCTGGCACAAAGCGCACGGTCGCTACCATGCCCGATGACATGGTGCAGAAATTCGTCGCCAAGGCGAAAGCTCATGTGGCGAAGAATTTCGACTATGTGGGCGACAAATTCGCCGATGAAGCCCGCGCGATGTATTACGGCGAGACCGATGAGCGCGCGATCTGGGGCGCGACAACGCCGGATGAGGCCAAGGCTCTGGAGGACGAAGGCGTGCCCGCAGCGCCCCTGCCAGCGCCACTCGTGCCGGAGATTCCGCCAACCGACGACGACAAGATCAACTGATCTGCGGCTGCCCCTGCGCGCCGCTGTCGCCTTGACCCCCGCCAGAGTCGGCGTATTCACCTCGCAAAACCTCCAAGATGGATTGTTGCGCAATGGCCACCTCAGACTACGAACACGGCTCCATGGACATTTCAGACCAGCAGAACACCTGGAAAGGCTTCATGACGGCATCGGTCTGGGGCTCGGCCATCATCATGGCCATTGTCGGCTATGCCACGCTGACGCTGGCCGTCGGCATGAACTGGATGATCGCGCTTGTGCTCATCGCTGGCGCAGCGCTGCTCGGCGGCCTGTTCATGGGGATGGGCGGCACCTGGATCATCACCGTGGTGGGCCTGGCCGCGCTGGCCGTGTTTGTGCAAATCGTCATCATGCTGGCCAGGAGCCTGAGGGGTTAGCGCCCCTCAGGTATCACTCGCTACATTTACGGCACATCGAAACGGTCGGGTCCTCGCAGAGCCGCTCCAGCTCGATCTTGCCGTTGCAGCTTTCGCAATAACCGAATTCGCCGGTTTCGAGCCGTTCCAGGGCCTGCTCAATGTCTCGTAAGGCTTCGCCGCGCGGCGAGGGGGCCGGGTGCATGCGTCCGCCTGGAATGTGCGGCGTGGGACCTAGATCAAATTTCACAAGTTGAATGCTGCTCGCCCATTAGGGGTTTGGCAAGGGCTTGTTTGCGAACTAAGCCTGTCTTTATCGTTTAACAATGAGGCCCGCCGGGAGACCGCCACCGTGACAGACGCCCCGCTCATCCTGACCGACGCAACCAAGCGCTTTGGGGCCTTCACCGCCGTGGACGCCCTGAGCTTTACTGTGCCTGAAGGCTCCATCATTGGTTTCCTCGGCCCGAACGGCGCAGGCAAGTCCACCAGCCTGCGTATGGCGCTCGGCATCATGACGCCCGATGACGGCTCAGTTTCTCTGTTCGGCGCGCCCCCGCGGCTGGAAGCGCTGCGCGGGGTCGGCTTTCTTCCCGAGGAACGCGGCCTCTACAAGAAGATGACGGCACGCAACACGATCGCATATTTCGCGCGCCTCAAGGGCCTTTCATCCGGCGCCGCGAAGGCCCGGGCCGACGAACTGCTCGATGCCACAGGCCTCGGCGGCTTTGCCCGCACCAAGGTCTCGAAGCTGTCCAAGGGCATGGCCCAGAAGGTCCAGATCCTCTCTACCCTCGCCCACAAGCCCGACTTCCTCATACTCGACGAGCCATTTTCAGGTCTCGACCCCGTCAACCAGCAGGCGCTTGAAGAGATCATCCGCGAAGAGCACGCCCGCGGCGCCACGATCTTGTTCTCCACCCATGTGATGGAGCACGCCGAACGGCTTTGCCAATCCATCGTCATGATGGCCAAGGGCCGGAAAGTGTTCGACGGCACGCTGGAAGCCGCTTTCGACGCGCTCGGGCGCCGGGCCAAGATTGGCGTGGATGACGGATTTGATCTCGCCGCTGCGCTGGCGCCCAAGGGTTTCAATGTCGAGCGTGACGCGGCCGACCATGGCGACGAGGCCGCCTGGTGGACCATCACCCTGCCCGATGGGCGCAGCGCACAGAATGCCCTTCGGGCCGCGATCGACGCTGGTGCGCCGATCTCGGGCTTCCAGCAGGAAGATGCGCGCCTGCGCGACGTGTTCATCTCGCTTGCCGGTGAACAGGACGTCGCGCCCGCTCCCGCGCCCCTTAAGGAGGCTGTGTAAGATGCTGCGCTCGATTTACCTCGTCGCCCGGCGCGATTACCTCGGCTATGTCACCGCCTGGGGGTTCTGGCTCGGCCTGTTGATCACGCCCATCCTGCTCGGCATTGGCCTGATGTTGCCCTCCTTCGCCGCCTCACAGGCGCCTGTGCGCTATTTCAGCGTCATCGACACCAATGGCGCTTTCGAGCGGGCTGTAGAGTCCGAAATGGAGCGGCGCACCGCCAACATCGCCCGCGGCATGATCGAAACGACGGGCTTTCTCGTCGGCGAGGCGGAAACCGAAGCCGCTCTTGAGCGCTATGACGCTGCCATCGACGCGGGCGAAACGCCCAAGGCCGCGCTTGAGGTCGCCTCACCGCAGCTTGCAGGCGTCGACATTCCCCAAGGCGACTACCAACTCGTGCCCGCCCCGGCCCGCGACATAGACGGTCTGAGGCCATACCTCAGCGGCCAGCAGACCCTGGACACGGCAGACGGGCCGCAGAAGCTGTTCGGCGCCTTCATCTACACGGGCGAGGACATCGAATACTGGAGCGAAAGCGCAAGCTTTTCAGGTATCACAGGCATCGCCAGCCGCGCCGCCCGCGCCATGGCTCGGGACTCGGTTTTCAGCGAGGAGAACGTCGACCCCGGCATTCTCGACAGGATTGATGAGCGCCGCCCATCCATCACCGAGAAACTGCTGCGCGAGGACGCCAGCCAGAGCGCGGAGATGACTATTGCCGACCGCGCGCCACAGTTCGTCGCCATTGGCCTGACCTTCCTGCTGTGGACGCTGATTTTTTCGGTGGTGAACTACCTGCTCATGGGCACGATCGAGGAGCGTTCGAACAAGATCTTCGACACGCTGCTCACATCGGTGAAGCTGCCCCACCTTCTTGCAGGCAAGCTGATCGCCGTTCTGGCAGTCTCGCTGACGCTCATGTCGGTCTGGTCCCTGGGCGGCACGGCGGTCACCACACTCGGCGTCTCAGCGATGCCCGGGGAAGTCCGCGATGTGATTGGCGCAGGTGTGGCCGCTGCGCTCGACCCGGCCATGCTCATCCCCGCAATCATCAGCTTCCTGCTGGGCTATCTCATGTACGGATCGGTGTTTCTTGCGCTCGGCTCGCTCTGCGACACGATCCAGGAAGCCCAGACGCTGATGACCCCGCTCATCATCCTGATGATGGTGCCGCTCTTCATGGTCACCATCGCCATGACGGACTTGGAGAGCCCGGTGATCGGTACGATGGCCTGGGTGCCGATCTTCACACCATTCCTGCTGATCCTGCGCATGCCTACCGACCCGCCGCTCTGGGAAGTGCTCGGCCAGCTCGGCCTGATGACGGTGTCGACCCTGGCCATCCTCTGGGTCGCCGCCCGCGTCTACCGCGCAGGCGCGGTGCATGGCGCAGGCGTCAACGACGCCATGGGCATGCTCAAGCACAGCGTCGGACTGGGCAAGGCCTGAGGCTGGCGACCTGACGTCCGCAGATACCCGCGAAGGCGGGTATCCATCTGTGGACCGGGCTAGAGCGACACCTCCCAAACATTGAAAAAGCCCCCGCACCGAAGTCCAGGGGCTCTTTCAAACTCGAAGCGTCCGCTTAGGCCTAGACGAGGCCTTCGCGCTGGGCGCGTTTGCGGGCGAGTTTCCGGGCGCGGCGCACGGCCTCGGCGCGCTGGCGCGCTTTCTTCTCCGAAGGCTTTTCGAAGTGGGTGCGCGATTTCATTTCCCGGAAAAGACCCTCGCGCTGCATCTTTTTCTTCAGCGCGCGCAGGGCTTGCTCGACATTGTTGTCGCGGACGATGATCTGTACGATGGTCAATTCTCCATTTGGTTCTGGCGGCCTCAGCCCCCAGATAAGTCTTGTGTTTGCAGGTGCGTCGATGTTCGAAGCGGCGCGTATATCACGGGCTTTTGTCGATGACTACCACAGATAACGCTACTGAAACAACGCCGTCGGCTGAGATCCGTTCCAGGTGGCTGGACGCGCTCCTGCCGCGAGTGCCCGAGCAAGGCTGGACAGACCTGGCCGCAAAGCGCGCTGCCGACGATGCCGGGATCGACGCCGGAGAGCAGGCCCTCGCGGCGCCAAATGGGGTCGATGACCTGATTGAGGCCTTCTTTTCCGATGCCGAGGCGAGCGCGCGCGCAACAATCGAGGCTGGCCCACTGGACGAGATGCGCATCCATGAACGCGTCGCCTTTGGGGTGCGCTCCTGGCTCGATACGCTGGAGCCCCACCGCGCCGCGGTCGAGCGCGCCAGCGTCCGCGGTTTCTGGCCGACCCATGCAGGCGATGCCATCCAGCGCTGCTGGAGCGTGGCAGACATGGTGTGGGACGCCATCGGCGATACATCGCAAGACTACAACAAATACACCAAGCGCGGCATTCTCGCCTCCACCATCCCGCCCATCATCCTCTACTGGCAACGCGAGCCCTCAAGCGAGGATCTGGACGGTTTCATTGCCAGGCGCCTGAAAATGGCGATGCAACTCGGCCAGACCGGCGGGCGCGTGATGAAGCCCGTACTGGATCTGGTTTTCGGCAAAGGGTCGGCGGGCTAGTCCCTCAGCAGGCGCACCACATGTCCCATCTTCCGGCCGGGGCGGATCTCGCCCTTGCCGTATAGCGTCAGGCTTCCGCGCTGCAGGAGGTCCGAGAGAGGCGCTTGCGCGTCCTCGCCGATCAGATTGTCCATCTCCGCTGGTGCCAAGAGGTCCGTCGGCCCGAGAGGCCAGCCCGCAACGGCGCGGATCTGGTTTTCGAACTGTCCCGTGAGGCAGGCTTCGGGCGTCCAGTGCCCTGAATTGTGCACGCGCGGGGCAAACTCATTGGCCAGAAGCGAGCCATCGGCCAGCACGAAAAACTCCAGCGCGAGTACGCCGACATAATCGAGCGCATCGGCCAGCCGCCGCGCCTT
>JBCBGD010000029.1:0-16206 GCA_038527085.1 Pseudomonadota bacterium
TCCATCGCTTCGCGCTGACCGGTTTTGAATGGTGCCGCGAGAGAGAATTGAACTCTCGACCTCACCCTTACCAAGGGTGCGCTCTACCACTGAGCTACCGCGGCAAATCACTCCAGAAGGGCGCGCATACCGTATGGCGCGATTGATGAAAAGAGGCTTAGGCGCGTAAGATTGATCGATGGTGAAAAAAACGCAGACCGATTCCCGCGAGGACAGGCTGGCCAAGGCACTGCGCGCGAACCTGAAACGCCGCAAGCAAGCCGCGCGAGAGGCCAAGGCGCGTGATGATGGGGCAGGCGGTGCCGAGCGCGGTGCGGAAAAGTCTGACTAGGCGCCGATGAAACTCCAGGTGACCATTATTGGCGCGGGCGTGGCCGGGCTCTGCACCGCTCTGGCGCTGGTCCGACGCGGTGCAAGTGTGCGGATGATCGACGGCGGCGCGCCCGGACACGGGGCAAGCTGGTCCGCTGCCGGTATGCTGGCGCCTGGATACGAGTCCGCGACCGACTCGCCAGATCATCCTCGCCTGTTCGATTTGCTGTTCGATGCGCGCGCGTTCTGGCGCGATTGGAAGTCTGGGCTTGGATCCGGTGCAGATGGCATCGGTTACTGGAACGGCCCTTCGATCGCCATTGGCCTGACGGCAGGCCAGTCCTCGGTGTTTCGCCGCCTCGTGCGCCATCAAAGGGCGCGCCGTCTCGAGCCGCGCGAAGCCGATCATCTCGGCGAGATTGATCCAGGCGCCTATGACAGCGCGTTCTGGCTGGCTGAGGATGGCCAGGTGGACAACAGAGCGCTGGTTTCAGTGCTGGTCGAAACGCTGAAGGCGCTGGGCACCACCTTCGAGACCCGATCGGTGGGGGAGGGCAAGATCGACCCCGCGCAGCTTGCCTGCGATGTTGTGGTCGATGCGCGCGGCTGGCGCTCACCTGGCATGACACCTGTTAAGGGCACCGCGCTGTCGCTCGCGCCGGATTCGCGCCTGCCGCGCTGTGTGGTGCGCTGGGGGCGGAACTATCTGGTGCCAAAGGCAGATCGGGTCGTGCTGGGTGCCCACGCGATGAAGGGGCTGTCTGACACCAGTGTCGATGATGCGATTATTGGCGAGCTGATGGAGGAGGGCGCAGAGCTTTATCCGGCGATCCGGGACATCGAGGTTCTGGAGACATGGTCCGGCGTCAGGCCGCGCAGCGCCGATGGTGCGCCCGTGCTGGGTTGGGCGAGTCCCGGCGTGTTTCAGGTTGGAGGGCTCTATCGGGACGGCGTATTGCTCGCGCCCCTGCTGGGGGAGTGGGCCGCGCGGTCCATCCTTGGCGAGGCGGCTGACCCGCTCGCTGAGGCGTTCGATCTTTCGCGGTTTTGAGGCGCGCCGCGCTCAGTCCTGGTCGAGCACGACGATCCTGTCCTCCAGCGCCGAAATCGCCATCTCAGGCGTGTCGACATGGACGAGATTGGAGCGGAACTCCTCCGGCGTGAACTTGCCGTCGATGATGTGGTCCATCAGTTCGAAGAACGGTCCCCAGAAATCATCCTCGTCCAGGAAGGCCATGGGCTTGGCATGCAGGCCGAGGCGCGCCCAGGAGAGCATCTCGACGGCCTCTTCCAGTGTGCCGATCCCGCCGGGCAGGGTGATGAACGCATCGCTTTCATCGAACATCATCTGCTTGCGCGTGTGCATGTCCTCGACAATGCGGTGCTCGACCTCTTCAAAGACGCGCTCCTTGTGCAGAAGGAATTTCGGCATGATGCCCAGCACATCGCCGCCCTCGCCATGGGCCGCGCGGGCGCAGGCGCCCATCAGGCCAACCCCGCCGCCGCCATAGACCATGCGCAGACCCTTGTGTGCGAGCGTGCGGCCGAGCTCTGTCGCGAGGCGCAGATAGGCCGGCTTCACATCGTTTGAGGAGCCGCAATACACGCAGATGGATTTTATTCGGGCCATTTGGTCCTGCATCCTTTGAAACCGTCTTTTTTCGAGGTCTGCCGCAAATCGACGCCTCATGCCACTGGGTAATGCGCGCAAAACTGTGGCAGAGCTGCGCGAACTGACCCATATGGGCGGGAATGGCGCCTCCACACACCTCACAGACCGAAGACCAAGACAAGATCGAGAGCGCCGATGGCGGCCTCTGGGTCTCCATCGTGCGCATTCTGAAACTGCTCGCGCGACCAGAACTCAGCAAATGGCGCCCCGTCATGGTGCTGGCCATATTGGTGACGCTGGGCGCAGCGGCGCTCGAAGTCGCCTTTCCGCTGTTGCTCGGATTCGCGATCAATCGTCTGGTGGCGAATGACGCTGGGATGGTTGCGGGTCTCGCCTCTGCGGCTCTTTGGTTGGGCGTTGCGTTTGGTGTCAGGTTTGCCGCCGCCGCCGTGCCGCAGCTGCGCGACTGGCTGTTTTCACCCGTGAGCCAGGATGCGCAGCGCCTGGCCAGCGTGGACGCCTTCGGCCATGCGCAAAGCCTATCCCTCAACTTTCACCAAACACGGCGGACAGGCGCACTCAACCGCGTGATCGAGCGCGGCGCAGGCGCGATCGACTATCTGATCCGCTTCCTAGCCTTCAACATCGGGCCGACTTTTGTGCGATTGATCCTGGCGTCTGTTGCGCTGGCGTTCGCCTACGACCCACTTCTGGCCGTGATCGCCGTGGCGACGATCATCATCTATGTGGTTGCCACCGTCTACATTACAGAGTGGCGCGTGCGCCAGCGCCGGCGGATGAACGAAGCGGACACGAAGTTTCGCGGCATTGCCGTGGACATCCTCACCAATTTCGAGACGGTAAAATCCTTTGCCGCCGAGCGCCGCGAGACCGGTCGATTCAGCAATGCGATGCGCAACTACAACAATCGGTATGTGGACGCTGTACGCTCCATGTACGTGCTGAACGGCGCCCAGGCGTTGGTCATGAATCTAGGCCTTGTGGTCGCGCTGATCCTGTCGGCCTGGAATGTGAGCCAGGGACGCATGCAGATCGGCGACATGGCGGCGGTCTACGCCATGTTCCTGTCGCTCTATGCGCCGCTCAACATTCTCGGCTGGGCCTGGCGGGAGATCAAACAGGGCGCGGTGGATCTCGAAAAGCTCTATGGCTTGCTGGGCATGGCGCCTGACGTGGCCGACCGCGAAACTGCCAAGCAGTTGCATGACGCCACTGGCCGCGTCGACTTCAACGCTGTCAGCTTCAGCCATGAGGGCAGGGCGATTGGGGTGCGCGATATCGATTTCTCCGTCGCGCCAGGCAAGAAAGTGGCTTTTGTCGGCACGTCAGGTGCGGGCAAGTCCACGCTTCTGAAGTTGCTCTTCCGGTTCTACGATGTGGAAGGGGGGAGCGTTGAGGTCGACGGCATCGACGTTCGCGACCTGACACAAGAGTCGCTGCGCAAGCAGCTGGGGCTCGTTCCGCAAGATGTCGTGTTGTTCAACGACACGATCCGCGCCAACGTGGCCTATGCCATGCCGGATGCCAGCGACGAAGAGATCGAAGACGCGATGCAGCGCGCGCAGCTGCTCGATTTTGTGAAGTCCCTGCCCGAGGGACTTGAGACCCGTGTGGGTGAGCGCGGCCTGAAGCTATCCGGAGGCGAAAAGCAACGGGTGGGTATCGCGCGTGTCATCCTCGCCGATCCGGCCATTCTGGTGCTCGATGAGGCGACCTCAGCGCTCGACAGCGCTACGGAAGCGGCCGTGCAGGACGCGCTTGATGAAGCCTCTCGCGGGCGCACCACGCTGATGGTCGCCCACAGGCTGTCCACGGTGCAGAACGCCGATGAGATCATCGTGCTGGAGAAGGGTGAGATCATCGAGCGGGGCACCCATGGCGACCTGATGCGCCTGAACGGCGCCTATGCCGATATGTGGGCACGTCAAGCCGCCCGCGACACACTGATTGAAGCCGCTGAATAGGGCCAAGACCATGATCAACCAGACCAAAGACCTCGAAAACCGACGTTTCCCTTGGGCCCTGAGCCGGATCGATATGGCCGGGATGCTCGGCGCGGTGGCTGCTTTCTTTGTGATGGTGTTGCTCAGCCTCGTCTGGGGGCCACTTTTCCTCATCGGGCTCGCTGGGCTGGCACTGGTCATCTTCGCAACGCGCGGGGCAGAGCGCGCGCCGCCGCCGGACGCCGAAGCGGTGGTGTCTCCCGTCGACGGCGTTGTCACGTCGATTACGAGCGGGCTGCCGCCAGCCGAACTGCGTCTGGATGGGAGTGATTATGTCAGAGTGCGCATCGCCTCGGCGCCGACCAGCACGAACACGGTGCATTCGCCCATGGCGGGCGAGATCCTATCGCTGATCGAGGAAGCGGGGGACTCCAGTGTGCGCCTTGCGCGCGAGCCCGACGAGATGGGCCTTGCCAGTGCCTATTTTACGATCGGGTCGGGCGCAGACAAGGTCGGCGTTCGGGTTGTGACCGGCGGGCTTGGCCCGCGGCTCGATATCATGGCGGAGGCAGGTGATCCGGTGCGCGTTGGCCGCGAGATTGGCGTGCGGCGCCTCGGCGGCTGGTGCGATGTCTGGCTGCCCGCAGACGCGTCGCTGGCGGTCTGGCCGGGAATGACACTGCGCGGTGCTGAAACACGTCTGGTTTCGGCAAAGGCAGAGGCGATGAGCGGGGCAGGCATGTCCAGCCCCATGCGCGATGAGACGGTGCCTTTCGAGATGCCGTCTCTCGATGACGAAGAGGATGCCAGCAGCGCGTCTGAGCCGGAGGAGGCATCTTCGACTGCGGAGGAAGAGCCGTCGCAGGAGGTCCAGACGCCGGACAATGATACGCCGGACAAGATCGAAGAAGATGGCGTGGTCAAGGACGCGTCAGAGCAATTCGAGCGGCTGCGCAAGAAGGTCCAGGACGCAAAGAAAAAGCCCAAAAAGAAGGACGACTAGGGCCCGCGCTCCACATCGGGCGCTGAATTCATCCACATGAAGATCGGGCGCATAGGGATGACCCAGCCAATGCCCGCGACGATGTAGAAGATCAGCTGCAACAAGCCAGGCGCGGTGGCAATCGCAGAACCGATCATCGTGGCCACCACGATCCAGACGCCCAGCACAGCGAAAAGGGCCAGGATCGCGATGGGTTTGCGCACATTCGACTTCATAGCGGTCCTTTCCGGCATTTGTGCCCGAGCGGCTGCGGCACTGGTGCGCCTTGTATCAGGCGGCTCAAAAGGCATTTAGGGCGCATGAGCTATGCAGAACAGGTATCGGGTCAGGACCGAGTGACACAGCCGGGCAGCGCCGCCATGCGCAGCTGGCTGCTCCTATTGGGACTTTTGGTCTATGCGATGATCCTCATCGGCGGGGCGACGCGCCTTACAGACTCCGGCCTTTCGATCACGGAGTGGGCGCCGATCCACGGCGCGCTGCCGCCGTTGTCGGATGCGGCCTGGCAGGCGGAGTTTGAGAAGTATCGCCAGACCGCGGAATACCAGATGCAGAACCGCGGCATGTCCATGGGCGAGTTCCAGTACATCTATTGGTGGGAATGGGGCCACAGGCAGTTTGGCCGGCTGATCGGCCTGGTCGCGGTGGCCGGCTTCGCTGTGTTCGCGCTCAAGGGCTGGCTCAGCCGGACTTGGGCGCTGCGTTTCGCGGGGCTCATCGCGCTCGGAGGCCTGCAGGGCTTCATCGGCTGGTGGATGGTTTCCAGCGGCATCGGCGAAACGACCCGGTTGGACGTGGCGCCCTACAGGCTAGCAACGCATTTCTCCCTGGCGCTTCTCATCATAGGGCTGATCGCCTGGTTCTGGATGGATCTGGGCGGCAGGGTGCGCGAAGCGGTCCCGCGATGGATGGGCGCGGCATCGATTGCCCTCATGCTGGTGGTGTTTGTCCAAATGGCCAGCGGTGCCCTCGTGGCCGGGCTGGATGCCGGGCGGACCTATACGGACTGGCCCCTGATGGCGGGCGAGCTTGTGCCGCGATATTACATCGACCCTGAGCTCGGCGTACGCAGCTTTTTCGAGGGGCGCGAGGCGACCCAGTTCAATCATCGCACGCTGGCCTATGGGCTCTGGGCGGGCACGCTGGCGTTTGCAGTTACCGCGCGGCGGACGGTTTTGTTCGGTCCTGCCGTGCTGCTCGCCGTGCTGACAACGGCGCAAGCGGTCTGGGGCATTCTCACGCTGGTGAACGCCGCGCCGCTCGAACTGGCGCTGGTGCACCAGGGTCTTGGTGTGCTGGTGTTTCTTGCCTCCGTGCGCCTGGCCTGGCGTGCGGCGGTGGCTTATTCGGTCAAGGCGGCAGCGTCGCCGTCAATGTCGAGCGGGCCCGCATCGATGAACACAGCCTGATCGGCATCGCCGACACGGCCAGCCATCACAATCAGCCCGCCGGGATAGCCGCCGCCTCGCGGGCGACCGAGCGCCGCGATAGCACGCGCAGGGTCAGGTGCGCGCACGGATATGCCGTCGCGTATAGAGTAGCCCACAAGACCGTTTCCGCTTGTCACGATGTCGAGTTGGCCTTCGCCCGTCAGATTGACGAGAGCGCCCTCTGCCGAACGCGACAGGCCAGCATAGTCTTCATACTCGGTCCCGAAGGCCAGTTCCTCACCGCTGTAGGCACATCCATTTATAGCTGTGTCGATCTCGATTGTGGAGCTTCTATCCAGACGGATGTCGTCTGCGCTCGTGGTGAGTGTGGCGCTCGTGGCAGAGCCGGGATCCGCGTCAGTTGAGAAGGTGATCTCAAGGATGGTGTCTGAGCCCGTGTTCAGCTGGCGGCTGCAGATGAAGCGGACCGCGCCGTCAAACTCGGTGCTGATTGGCGCAAGCTGCGGTGCGCCCAGCCCCTCACCAAAAAGGACAGCAGCTAGCTTGCCTTCTGCATCTGCCGCCGGGAACAGGGCCAGCGGCAGTTCGCCAAAATCGGCATAAGCGCCATTCGCGATCATCGAGATGTCGAGCGGTGCGGACTCACTCAGCCTGTCTCCCTCCAGGTCGAAAATCTCCAGCCCGCCGCCAGTGTAGGCAATCGCCAGCATGGATGCCCCGCCGCCTGCCAGAGCGATGTCAGACACAGTGCCTTCAAGGTCGCTGGTGTTCCACACCGCGGGCAGCGTTGGCGCGGGGGCTTCTTGCCCAGTCGGTGTGTCACTGCCTTGCTCAGCATTGCGTTCCCCACAGGCAGCCAGGAAAAGCACACTGATGCCAAGACACGCGTTGACAAAGGGACGGGCAGGCACTAACCCGCAGCGCTTAAACCGCATTCCGCAAACTCCGAATTAAGAGGCTCGCAACAGGGCGATGAAAACCTATAACGCACCTGCCGACGTGGAGAACAAGTGGGTCGTGATCGACGCCGATGGTGTGGTCGTAGGTCGTCTGGCCTCCTACATCGCAAAGCGCCTTCGCGGCAAGCACCGCGCTGACTTCACGCCGCACATCGACACTGGCGACCATGTGGTCGTGATCAACGCTGACAAAGTCGTCTTCACAGGCAACAAGCGCCAGCAGAAAACCTATTACCGCCACACCGGCTATCCCGGCGGCATCAAGTCCACGACGGCTGAAGAAGTGCTGTCAGGCCGCTTTCCTGAGCGCGCTCTGCAGATGGCTGTGAAGCGCATGATGCCGAAGGAAAGCTCGCTGGCCCGCAAGCAGCTGTCGAAGCTGCGTGTCTACACCGGCACAGAGCACCCCCACGAAGCGCAGTCGCCCGAGAAGGTCGACTTCGCCGCCATGAACTCCAAGAACACGAAACTGGTCTGATCTTATGAGCGACACCGCCAACACACTTGAAGACCTCGGCTCCCTGCAGAGCGCCGACACCGGCGCTGGCCTGGTGGAAGAGGTTGTTGTTGAACCCAAGATCGACGAGCACGGCCGCGCCTACGGCACGGGCCGCCGCAAAGAGGCAACCGCCCGCGTCTGGGTGAAGCCCGGCAGCGGCAAGATCACAATCAATGGCAAGGACCAGGAGCAGTATTTTGCCCGTCCCGTGCTGCGCATGGTGATCGAGCAGCCCCTCGTGGAAGCTGACCGCCGCACCGAGTTTGACGTGGTGTGCACCGTGAAAGGCTCGGGCCTTTCTGGACAGGCCGGCGCGATCCGCCACGGCATTTCCCGCGCGCTGGTGGCCTATGAGCCGGGCCTGCGCAAGGTGCTCAAGCCCCACGGGTTCCTCACCCGCGACCCGCGCGTTGTGGAACGCAAGAAGTATGGCCGCGCGAAAGCCCGCCGCAGCTTCCAGTTCTCCAAGCGCTAAAGCTCCTCCGGCAGACCTGCCGCAACACATCAGGAAGTGGGCGTTTCACCTTGAAGCGCCCGCTTTTTTGTTGGGATACAGCCGATGTCCAGACCCTGCGTATTCATCGATGGCGAGGCCGGAACGACGGGGCTTCAGATCCGTGAGCGTTTGGCTGGGCGCGGCGACATCGAGCTCATCTCGATTGATCCCGACAAACGCAAGGATGAGGGTGCTCGCGCTGCGCTTTTGAATGAAGCGGATGTTGCCATTCTCTGCTTGCCCGATGAGGCGGCGCGTGACGCGGTCAGCCTTGTCGCCAATCCCGAGACAGTGATCATCGATGCGTCGAGTGCGCACCGGACCCATCCGGACTGGACCTATGGGTTTCCTGAAATGACGGCAGGCCAGCGCGATGCGATCCGTGGGTCTAAGCGGATCAGCAATCCGGGCTGCTACCCAACGGGCTTCATCGCGCTTGTTCGGCCTCTGGTCGAGGCAGGCATCCTCCCGCGGGACTATCCGGTCACAGTGAACGCTGTCTCGGGCTACACGGGCGGCGGGCGCAAGATGATCGAGGAGTTTGAGGCGGGCGGGCCGCCCTATCGCGCCTATGCGCTTGGCCAGCAGCACAAGCACCCGCCCGAGATGATGACGCAGACGGGTCTGGCGCATTTGCCCCTGTTCACGCCTGCAGTGGGCAACTTTGCCCAAGGCATGCTTGTGGAAGTGCCGCTACCCCTAAGGGCGCTGCCCGGCACCGCTGACTTGGATCAAATTTCCGGCGCATGGCAGTCAACCTATACCGGTGGACCATTTGTCAGAGTGCCTTCGATCAACGAGGCCAAGGATATCACGTCGATCGAACCCGAAACCTGCAATGGCACCAACAGGCTCGAACTCTTTGTCTTCGGCACGGATGAGCAAGCCCGGCTCATCGCAAGGCTCGACAATCTCGGCAAGGGCGCATCCGGCGCGGCGGTGCAGAACCTCAACCTCGTCCTGGGTGTGGACGAGGCCACCGGGCTTGAGGCTTAAGCGTCAGGCGCGGTGTCCACGCCACGCGGCCGGCGCGGCGCAGAAGGCTTCTTGCGGGCCGTTGATTTGCGCGTCGTCGTCTTTGCTGCGGGTTGTGTGTCAGCAGCCGTTTTCGAGACAGTACGCTTGCGCGTGGTTGTCTTCGCTGCGGGCTTGGTCTCGGCGACAGCCTTGGGGGCAGCGCGCTTTCGCGGCGCGGGTTTCGGCTTTGTCGTTTTGGGTGGCGCTGTCTTGGGTTCAGCAACAGATATTGCTTCAGGCGCTGCGCCGTTAGTCTTCGGAGCGGCTTTGGCCTTGCGGCGAACACGGCGTTTCTGCGGCGCAGGCACCACCGTTTCGCCGCGCGCGCGGGCCTCGGCAATGTCCTTCAATCGCGCTTTCACATAGGCGCCGGGGGCAGGGCCGAGACCAGCGTCTTCAGGCTCGCGCGCGGGCACCTGTTTACCGGACAGGGGCTGCAGCCAGGTCCACCAGGACGGCCACCACGAGCCCGCTATTTCCTCGGCGCCCTCCATCCACTCATCTGCGCTGTCTGGCAGCTCGCCGTCATTCAGCCAGTGCTGGTATTTGTTGGCGTCCGGGTGGTTCACGACGCCTGCAATGTGGCCCGAGCCAGCGAGTACGAAGCGGACGGGTCCGCCATAGGACTTGGCCGTGCGATACACGCTGTCATAGGGGCAGATGTGGTCGTCACGGCTCGACTGCACGGTGATCGGGATCGTGATGTCGGACATATCGAGCGTCTCGCCGAACAGTTCGAACGTGCCGCGTGACAGGGCGTTGTGACCGTAGAAATCTTTCAGGTAGGTGATGTGGGTCGGCCCGGGAATGTTGGTCTGGTCAGCGTTCCAGTAAAGCAGGTCGAACGGGCGAGGTTTCTTTCCCATCATGTAGTTGTCGACGACGTAGCGCCAGACGAGATCCACCGGGCGCAGCCAGTTGAATGTCTCACCCATGGTCTCGCCGGGCATAAGGCCATCATGTTCTTCAATAATGCGCGACACCTCGTCCACCGCGGCAGGGTCGGTGAACACCAAGAGATCGCCAGCTTTCTCGAAGTCGGACTGGCTGGCGAAGAAGGTGGCCGAGCGGATGCGGTCGTCGCCCATTTTGGACATGTAAGCGAGGGCCGAGGTCAACAGCGTGCCGCCGATGCAGTAGCCCACCGTGTTGACCTGCGGCGCGCCGGTGATGGCGAGGGTCTCTTCCAACGCCGGGAACACACCATGCTCGACATAATCTTGCCAGGTGTAGGATTTGGTCACCTCGTCAGCTGAGCGCCAGGAGACCACGAAGACCGTCAGGCCCTTGTCAACCAGCCAGCGGATCATCGAATTCTCTTCACGCAGATCGAGAATGTAGAATTTGTTGATCCAGGGCGGGAAGATGAGGAGCGGGACGTCGTGGACCTTCGCGGTGGAGGGAGCGTACTGGATCAGCTCGATCAGGTCGTTTCGAAAGACGACCTGGCCAGGCGCGGTGGCGACATTGCGGCCAACTTCGAAGGGGGTTTCGTCGGTCTGGCTGATGGACAGCTTGCCTTGGCCGCGCGAGAGGTCTTCGCGAGCCTGGCGCAGGCCTTCAACGACGCTTTCGCCGCCTGTCTCTAGCATTTTTTTCAGCGCGGCCGGGTTGGTGGCGAAGAAGTTCGTCGGCGCAAAGGCATCGACCGTCTGGCGGGTGAGGAATTTCGCCTTGCGCTTGTCCTGCTCGCCAAGCTCGTCGGCCTGGTCGACCAGAGACATGATCCAGTTGGTGTTGATTTCATAGGCCTGGCGCATGAAGTCGAACAGGGGATTGGAGGTCCATTCGGGATCAGAGAAGCGCCGGTCAGAGCGCGGCCCGCCGCCGATTGTGCCCGTCATCATGTCCTGCCAGAGCGTCATGTAACTCTGCATCATTTGCAAATTGGCGTTGACCACGCGCTCGGGATTGCGCGCCACGGACTCGCCGATGCGCGCCATCGCGTTGCCCGAGCCGATCATCAGGGGGTGGTCGTTAGGGTTCTCTACCGCTGTAGCAGGTCGCCCCAGCACGTCCGTCATCAGTTTCTGGCTTTCCACTAGCGCCTTGGCCATGTTGGCGCTCAGATCCTGCATCGTTTTGGGATCCTGCCCCTGCAGAAGTTCGGTCAGTGAAGTTCCGTCTGTTTTCTTGCCGCCGGCCATTTCAGTCCCTGCCTTACTTACGCCCTTCTGTGGAGCATGGTTTATGGTATCAAAAGAATTCGATCTTGTGAGTCTTAAGGGTCAAATTGCCATGGATTTCAGCAAAGGCTGCTTAGCAATTGCCCTTGCGGCGAGCGCGACGACGGCGTGCACTTCCGGCATGAGTGCCGTGCGTGAGAGCATCGCGTCGGCGCCTGAGTGGTATCAGGACCGCGCTAAGGAGGTTCGCGGAGAGGGCTATCCCAGCATTGGAAGGATCCCAACCCTTGATGCCGGCGAGCGCAGCGATGTGTCCCTCACGGCAGGACGCGAAGACGTCTTAGCCGCAGAAGAACTGTTCCGAATGGACCCGCGCGCCGTGCCGCCCGGGTTGGAGCTTGAAACGATGCTTGAGTGGGCGAAAGAGGCCAAGTCTGCCATGGAGGTGGTTGCAAACCAGCCGAGCGAGCATCTCACTGATGAGGAAATCGCCGCGCTGAAAGCACTGTTTGAAACGCCGCGCGCAAAAAGCTGACAGGGCCGCCCAGTGGGGCCAAGAAGAGAGCGAGACATGCCCTCAGAATTTCACAAGATTAGGCGCCTGCCGCCCTACGTCTTCGAGCAGGTTAACCGCCGCGCAGCCGAATTGCGCGCAGATGGGGCTGACATCATCAATCTCGGCATGGGCAATCCCGACCTGCCCACACCCCAGCACATCATCGACAAGCTGGTAGAGACGGCCAACAAGCCCGGCACCAATCGCTACAGCGCCTCGCGTGGCATTCCGGGCCTGCGACGCGCGCTGGCGGCGTATTATCAGCGCCGATTTGGCGTGACGCTCGACAAGGACCGTGAGGTGATTGTCACGCTGGGCTCGAAGGAAGGGTTCGCAAATCTGGCCCAGGCCATGGCCGCGCCGGGTGACGTGATCCTGTCGCCTGATCCGTCCTATCCGATCCACAGCTTCGGTTTCCTGATGGCCGGGGCGTCCATTCGCAACATCCCGGCACTGACGGCGGAGCAATACCTCTCCGGCCTCAGCCACGCGATGAAGTACACAAATCCAAAGCCCACCGCGATGGTGCTGTGCTATCCGTCCAACCCCACAGCCGAGGTGGTGGATCTCGATTTCTACAAGGAGGCGGTCGCCTTTGCGAAGAAACACCAGATTTGGATCCTCTCGGACCTCGCCTACAACGAAATTTACTTCGGCGACCCTCCGCCGTCGATCCTGCAGGTGGACGGCGCGCGGGATGTGGCGGTCGAAACCACGTCCATGTCGAAAACCTATTCCATGGCTGGCTGGCGCGTGGGGTTCGTGGCGGGCAATGAGCGGCTGATCGCGGCCCTGGCACGGGTGAAATCCTATCTCGACTATGGGGCATACACGCCGATCCAGGTCGCGGCCTGCGCTGCGCTCGATGGCCCGCAAGACTGCGTGGACGAGGCGCGCGCGATTTACCGTTCGCGCCGCGATGCGCTGGTGGAGAGTTTCGGCCGTGCTGGCTGGACGATTCCATCGCCAGACGCGTCGATGTTTGCCTGGGCAAAGATTCCTGAGGCCTGCGCGGGTATGACCAGCCTCGAGTTCAGCCTGGACCTCATGAACGGCGCCCATGTGGGTGTGTCGCCAGGTACGGGCTTCGGCGAGCATGGCGAGGGCTATGTGCGGATTGCGCTCGTGGAAAATGAGCAGCGTATCCGCCAGGCCGCGCGCAACATCAAGAAATACCTGGCGTCCAAGGCTGAAAAGTCCGATCAGGCTGCGGCTTGAGTGTCAGTAGGATTACCGAGAGGGGCAGGATGAAGACGTTGAGACTGGGCATTGCCGGCCTGGGCCATGTGGGCTGCGGACTTGTGGAGCTGGTCGAGCGCCAGGCGCATTTACGGCTGCCGGGACAGATCGAGATCACGGGTGTGTCGGCGCGGTCGCGGTCCCGCAATCGGCCCGTGTCGATTGAGGATTATGCCTGGTTCGATGATGCGTCCGAACTCGCCAAGAGCGATGAGATTGATGTCTTCGTTGAACTGATGGGCGGCTCGGATGGCCCCGCCAAGGTGGCTGTGGAAGCCGCCTTGGCGGCCGGCAAACCTGTCGTCACGGCGAACAAGGCCTTGATCGCTGAGCACGGCCAGGCACTGGCAGATGTCGCCGAGGAGGCCGGAGTCGATCTGTTGTTCGAAGCGGCTGTGGCCGGCGGCGTGCCTGTCGTGCGCGTGTTGCGGGACTCGCTGGCGGGTGTTGAGGTCGAGCGTGTGGCGGGCATCCTGAACGGCACGTGCAACTTCCTGACGACCACCATGCTGGATACAGGGCGCTCCTATGCCGACGTGCTCGAAGAGGCCCAGAAGCTTGGCTATGCAGAAGCCGATCCCACGCTGGACGTGTCAGGCATGGATGCGGCGCACAAGATTGCCATTCTCGCGGCGATGGCTTTCTCGGCAGAGCTAGACTTTACCAAAGTCGAGATTGCCGGTGTTGACCAGGTCGGCTTGCTCGACCTGACGCTGGCCGACAGGCTGGGCTACCGTATCAAACTGATCGCCGAGGGCGTGCTGCGTGGTGACGGCGTGGTCTGCCGTGTGGAGCCCATGGCGTTGCCGATGGATCATCCACTGGCACAGGTGAATGGTTCTTTGAACACGGTGCGCGTGGAAGGCCGCCCGCTTGGCGCTGTGACGCTGACAGGCCCAGGTGCAGGACCAGGCCCAACGGCCAGCGCCGTGATGGGCGACGTGGCCAAGCTCTTCAATCCCGGCGTGCGGTCCGCCTTCGGCCGCGCAGATCATCATGTGCGGCGCCGCTTTATTACGTCATCCGATGAGGAAGAGGCGGCGTTCTTCATCCGCGCACGCCTGTCTGACCGCTCTGGCGCGCTGGCCCGCCTGTCTGAAGCGCTAGCGGCCCATGGCGTCTCTGTCGACCAGCTGCTGCAGGAAAGCGCCGATGAGGAAAACGCCAGCCCG
The DNA here is from genome assembly GCA_038527085.1 of Pseudomonadota bacterium. Classification (GTDB taxonomy): domain Bacteria; phylum Pseudomonadota; class Alphaproteobacteria; order Caulobacterales; family Hyphomonadaceae; genus UBA5336. The sequence continues at coordinate 14,347 of JBCBGD010000029.1, forward strand.
ATTGCCATTGTCACCCATATCTGCGCGCGTCGACAGGTCGATGCGGCGATGGCACAACTTTCGCAACTCGACGTCCTGGTTGACGCCGCGCACCTGATCCGTATCGAAGCGGCATCATGAAGCTTATCGCATCGCTGTGATGCGCCTCGGGGAGACACAATGAACAGCATACTCACCGGTCACCTGGCCGATGCCATGGTCCGCGTCACGGAGATCTCCGCGATTGCTGCCTCCAGCGAGGTTGGCCGCGGCGATGAAAAGAAGGCTGACCAGGCCGCTGTCGATGCCATGCGCACCGCGTTCAATGCGATCGATTTCAAGGGCCGTGTGGTGATTGGTGAGGGTGAGCGCGACGAAGCCCCGATGCTGTACATCGGCGAGGAGGTCGGCACCGGCAAAGGCCATGAAATCGACATCGCCCTTGACCCGCTGGAGGGCACCACGCTGACAGCAAAGGCCATGGCCAATGCGCTGGCCGTGCTGGCAATCGCGCCGCGCGGCGGCCTCCTCTATGCGCCCGACACCTATATGGACAAACTGGCGATTGGGCCGGGCTATCCAGGCGGCGTGGTCGATCTGCACGCGTCCCCGGCTGACAATGTCAGGGAGCTGGCCAAGGCCAAAGGCGTCGACGTCTCTCACATCACGGCCTGTGTGCTGGACCGCGCGCGCCACGCCGACATCATCGAAAGCCTTCGCTCTGCAGGTGTGCGCATCAAGCTGATCACCGATGGAGACGTCGCCGGCGTCATCGCGACAACTGACCCGAAAACGACTGTGGACATCTATCTGGGGCAGGGCGGCGCACCCGAAGGCGTTCTTGCGGCGGCCGCGCTCAAATGTGTGGGCGGGCAGATGCAAGGCCAGCTCGTGTTCCGCAATGAAGACGAGCGCGCCCGGGCTTCTCGCACTGGAATCACGGATTTTGATAAAACCTACTCGCTCAACGAGCTTGCATCAGGAGAGACGGTGTTCTGCGCGACCGGCGTGACAGATGGCGATCTTCTCGATGGCGTGCGCACAGAAGGCGGCTTCATCGAAACGCATACGTTGGTGATGACATCGGCTAACGGCCAGGTGCGCCGGATCCATTCCCGCCACCGGGCCTGATTTTCCACACACAGGCGAGTCCGGCGCGCTACCCAAAGCGCCCGCGACTCGCTAGTTTGCGGTATGGCCGCGCAAAACGCTGTTTCCGAGCGCCTTTTCGGCGTGACTGAGTCGCTTACCGGGCGATTTTGGACGATTGAGGAGCCGGACCCCGTGCGGGTGAGGCAACTCGCGGCGCATCTGGGTCAGGATGATCTGTTGGCGCGGCTGCTTGCCCTGCGCGAAGTGGGGCCGAATGAGGTGGCGAGCTTCCTGGCTCCGACGTTGCGCAGCGAATTTCCCGATCCTTCCAGCTTTGAGGACATGGACAATGCCGCGGGCCTGGTGCTCGATGCCATTCTTGAAGGCAAGAACGTCACCGTCTTTGCGGACTATGACGTTGATGGGGGCACATCCTCGGCCCTGCTGGCGCGGTATTTCAGGGTATGGGGCAGGGATCTCGGCCTGTATGTGCCTGACAGGCTGACGGAGGGCTATGGACCTTCGCCGGAAGCTTTCCGCCATCTGAAAGCCTCTGGCGCTGACCTCGTCATCACGGTGGACTGCGGCGCAGCGGCGTTGGCGGCCTTGCAGGAGGCGCGCGATATCGACTTGCCTGTGGTGGTGATCGACCATCACCTGATGCACGGGGAGATCCCCGAGACGGCGGCTTTGGTGAACCCTAACCGTCCCGATTGTGGTTCGCGGTGCGGCCACCTTGCCGCGGCTGGCGTTGTGTTCGTGTTCCTGGCGGCGTTGAACCGTCTTGCC
>JBCBGD010000030.1:0-16189 GCA_038527085.1 Pseudomonadota bacterium
CATGAGGCTGTCATCAGAGCCGAGGCTCACACACCGCACCCGCCCGGGTTTGCGGGCGCTGGCGCTCGATGAAAAGCGCCCACAGCCTTGAGCGCGTTCTATCGCGAAGGCGAAGCCGAAGCGGAGAACAATTAAATGAGCCCCACTGGACGCCCGCGCTGGTTCACACAATGCGCACTTGATTTCACCCCACGATCCAACGATCTCGCAGACATGGCTCTTGATCTTTATCACAACCGCGTACTCGAATTGGCGAGCGACATCCCGCACCTTGGCGCGTTGGACGCGCCGCATGCGAGTGTGGAGAAAGTTTCGCGGATTTGCGGCTCGACGGTGCGCGTCGACATCAGACTGTCAGAGGACGGAGAAACCGTTGAAGCGATCGCCGTGGATCCCAAGGCCTGCGCGCTTGGACAGGCGGCGACATCGATCCTCTCGGCCAATGCTGTCGGCGCAAATGTTGCCGAGATCATCGCCGCACGAGACGCCTTTAAGGCCATGCTGAAGGAGGGCGCTGCCCCGCCCGAGGGCCGGTTCTGGGAACTTCGCCATTTGGCCGGCGTGGCGGATTATCCCCCGCGCCACACCTCGACGCTCTTGGCCTTCGACGCGGCTGTTGCGGCCATTGAGACAGCGCGTGCCGGGCGCGTTACCACCTGAAATAAATGAAGAAAAACACCATGAGCAACCAAAACGGCGCCATGGTCCCGATGCCAACATAAAGCCCGTTCGGCTGTAGCTTTCCATCACCTGAGTGCTTCGGGAAAAAGCGGTATTGCTGTTCCAACCGGCCCGAGCGGGCGCGCAGGCGATTTTTCATCGCTTCGGCAAGGTCGATCGGCGCGTCTTGCTTGTTGATCCTGTTGATGATCTGAGTCCTGACGATATCGCTCGCGATACCCGTGCCGATGTTGGTCAGGACAAGGAGCAGGAGCGCGCCGAGGATGAAGAGAATAACCTCCCGGCGCCGCGTATTCGCTTCGGTCACGAAGGGTAACAATTCGATCAGATTGAGCGTAGCGTCTCGGACGAATCCGATATTGGGCAGGATCGACGCGATCAGGAAGGCAGGGATGAACGTGATTGCAATGGACAAGACTGAGCCAGCAGCGTGCCAACGCGCAAGATGGGTGATGGCCTGGCGCAGGCTTTTCTCATCGATGACACTTCTTGACGGGTCGGTCTCTGACATCATTTCGCTGTCTTGATCAGGTCTGGACCCGTGTTAGGCACACTTATGTGCCGTTTGGAAAGTTCAAATCCTCGCGATGAGCAGCAAAATCTGGGCCACGGCGCGCGCGTGGTGTTGCGTCTCTACAAGCTGAGCCTGTCTCCGATCTTTGCGGCCTTTGGCGCGCGGTGCCGATACCATCCGACGTGCAGCGATTATGCCGCCCGTGCGGTGTCACGCCATGGGCTATGGGCGGGGCTTTGGATGGCCTTGGCCCGCCTGGCGCGCTGTCATCCCTTTGGCGGGTTGGGCATGGACAATGTGCCAGAGGAACGGCCGGATGCGCAGTGGTACCTGCCCTGGCGCTATGGTGTCTGGAGCCCCCCGGCCGAGGGCTTGGCGAGCGAGGCGGTTGCACCTTCAGGAGACCGCCCCGCGCAACAAGATCACGCGGAACGGACTGATGATGGATCCAGGACAATGGCCGATCAGCCAAAGGTGTAGCGCGCACCGATCGAGAAGATGTTCTGGGTGTTCTCGATGTCGAGCGTGCCCGGGAACAGGTCATTGTTGACCTCGATGTCGTCGCTGGCGCGGTAGGCATACTCGCCGTAGAGCTCCCACGTGTCCGTGACCTGCACCGATGCGCCGGCCTTCAATTGGTAGGCGAACTTGGTCTCGCCATCGTCGATGATCCCAACGCCTGAAGGAGAGTACTCGACGTCGACGTCAAGGAAGCCAATGCCTGCACCTACATAGGGCTGTACCTGGCCGCCGCGGTTGAAGTCGTAATAGGCGTTGGCGAAGATACCGACCGTCGTGATGTCGCCCTGGCCGTCTGCCACGAGATCGGCCACGCTCACGCCAAGCGGGTCAGCCGCGCCTGCAAGCGCCGCCGCGTCGATGCCGCCAATGTCGCCGCCAGCCAGCGTCACGCCCGTATGTGTGTCCACATCGGCCTGGGTGTAGACCACTTCGATGCCGGACCGCAGCCCGCCATCATATTTCAGGCCCGCTTCGCCGGACAGCGCGATCCCGCTCTCGAATTCGGTCTGCCAGCCATAGGCCGTGCCATCGGCGACATCGAGCGTGCTGCCATCGCCGAGATTGCCGGTGGTGAAGGCGCCCGTCGAGCCGGAGTTGTCGCTGTCATCTTGCAGGGCGACGCCAATCGAGCCGCCAACATACCATTCCTGCGCTGCGGCTGCGCCAGAGATTGTGAGGGCTGCCAATGCAGCCGCGAAAAATTTGATCGGTGACATGGGAGATTTCCTCATTCCAGTTTGGTGCGCGAACCCAGCAACGACCATCAAACGCAAGCCAAGCGCCCTGAGTTCCCGACATACTATATTCTATGTGAAATAATAAACAAATAGAATTTTCGATGCGCGATAGGAAATGTGATGGGTGCTCGAATGGTCTGGGCCGCTCGGCCGCGAAATTGCCAGAATGAAGCGACAATGCGCCTTGGACCTGCAAGTCCCGCCCAACTGACCTAATTTATACAAACCGACACCGCACAAGGGTTGCCCTTGCCCCCACGGCGGCAAGATGCGACACGCGCTCGCCAGACAGCACACACCAAGGATTGCGCTCCATGTTCACCCGAATTCTCGCCCTGGAAACCCTGAGCGATGAGCAGCGCAATCATCTCATGACCCGCTCAGAGACCGATATCTCAGACCTAATTGAGTATGTGACGCCGTTGACCGAGCGGGTGCGCACCGAGGGTGACGCCGCCGTCCGCGCGCTCACGCTGGAGTTCGACAAGGTCGACTTGGCAGACCTGCCCCTGAAAGTGACCGAAGTGGAATTCGATCGCGCCGAGGCGCGCCTGAGCGATGACGTCAAGGACGCCATTGACCTGGCCATCGCCAACATCACTAAGGTCCACAAAGACCAGCTCGGCGCGCCGGAGCTTACCACGCATGTGATGCCCGGCGTCACAGTTGGCGAGCGCATTCTGCCGCTTGAAACCGCCGCGCTCTACGTGCCGCGGGGCAAGGGCTCGTTTCCGTCCGTCGTCATGATGCTCGCCATCCCGGCCAAGGTCGCTGGCGTGAAGAACACGATCATCATCACGCCGCCAGGGCCCGGGGGCGAAGTCGATGACGCGACCCTGTTCGTTGCGCGGCGCGTCGGCGTCACAGCGGTCTACCGGGTCGGCGGCGTCCAGGGCGTTGCCGCCGTCGCCCATGGCACAGAGAGCATTCCGAAGGCGCTGAAGGTGCTCGGGCCGGGCAATGCCTATGTGACCGCCGCCAAACGGACGCTATCAAGAGTAATCGATCCGGGTATTCCTGCAGGGCCAAGCGAGGCTGCCATACTCGTTGATGACACGGTCGATGCGCGGCTGGCGGCCCATGACATGCTGATCGAGGCTGAGCATGGCCCGGACTCCTGCGTCCTACTTGTTGCCACCAGTAAAGAGAAGGCGAGCGAAATCGCTCAGGAGGCTGATGGATTGCTGTCGCAGCTGCCTGAGCAGCGCCAGAACTTCATCCGGGAGAACTTCAAGGACCGGTCCTGCATTGTCTGGACACAAGATTTCGATGCGGCGGTCGACTTCGTAAATGACTTCGCCGCAGAGCACCTGGAGATCCTGACGGAAGATCCACACGCGGTGCTGCCGCGCATCACCAATGCGGGCGAGGTCATGCTCGGCAGCCTGGCGCCGATCACGCTCGGAAACTTTGTGGCCGGATCAAATGCCATCTTGCCCACTGGCGGTCTTGCGCGGTCGCGCTCCTGCCTCGGCGTGCCGGACTTCCAGAAGCGCAGTTCATTCGTGCATGTTGACCAGACAGGCTTCGATGCGATCGCGCCTGCCGCGGTCACATTGGCGGAATATGAAGGATTTCCGGCTCATGCCGCGGCGGTCAAAGCCCGGTTCAAGGATTAGTATGACGCACACAGAGTATCGCGACCTGAAGGGATTGTTGAGGCTCCCGACTGATATCGAGGCGCTCGTCTTCGATATGGATGGTGTGCTGATCGACAGTGTGGGGATCGACCTCTCACTCTGCCAGGACGCTGCGAAGACCGTTCTTGGAGATGGGGCGTGGTTGAAGCGCAGCGCAGTGATTGAGCACTTTGCGCTGCATCCCGAAGCGTTCTGGAAGGAGTTGGTGAAAGACGCGCCGAAAGAGGTGGCGCGTTCGGACCTGACGGCGCTCGTGGAGACATATAACGGCCTGAGAGAAACGGCAGATTTCGACGTGATCCCCGGCGCCGTGGAATTGGCCAATGCGGCCAAAGCGGCGGGATTGAAGCTCGCTGTGGCGTCCAGCAACGATCTCGATATCGTTGAGGCCATCCTCGAGGGTATCGGGCTTTCAAGCCTATTTGATGCCGTGGCCGGGATCGACGATGGAATCGCTGGAAAGCCGTCGCCTGACATCTACGTGGAGGCGGCCTCAAAGCTGGGTGTCGCCGTGCAAAAGTGCGCCTTCATCGAAGACTCCATTACGGGACTGACAGCAGGGCGAAGCGCGCGCTACGGCTATGCCATCGCCGTGGCCTCGGGCGCCACATCCCTCGGCGAACTGGAAGCCTCCGGCCTGGCGCATGTCCACCACAGCCAGTTTGCGCGGCCCGATATCCTTTTCATGGACGGTGAGCCGACGAACAAGTCGATCAACACGCCCAATGACTTTGTCAGCCACATGGTCGAGCACATCGCCTGGCGGCTTGGCTCGGGCATCGACCTGACCTGGCCTAATACGGACTGGGCGGCTATGGGAGAAGCGCTCGGCGGCGCGGTCAGGGGCCTTGGGCTTGAACGATCCAGCGCCGCCAGTCTCGGCATGATCGATGACGGCGCCGCCGAATGCCTTGTGGACCTTGGCGCGGCGCCTGCTCTGGAGTTCTCAGGCCACCACAGCCTCGACATGGCGCGCATTCTGGATATGCGGGTCGAGCAGGTCTCGGCCGGCCAGCAACTCCTCGATCTGCTCGAGGGGCTGAGCCGCGGCCTTCGCGGCAAGATCGCAATTCGTCTGTGCACGTTCGAAGATCCCCACCACAGTTGGGAAGGCGTCTATCGCGCGCTGGGCATCACCCTGAACCGGCTGAGGCAACCGGCATGAGCGCGCTGAACGAGACCAGCAAGCACGGCCACCTGACCATCTTGCAGGACGAAGCTGGGCTTGTCCGCGCAGCCCGTGAGACAGCCGAAAGCCGCGTCGTCATGGAACTCATGCGCGGCCAGGGCGGACGGGCGAATGCGCGTTTCGATGTCGCTGACTCGATTGATGTGTCGGGGTTTCCAGCACTCCTCGGCGAGCTTTGCAGCGCCGCTGATCTGCATCTCGACCTTGACTTTACAGCCACGCGGCTCTCGTCCAGCCACGTCGTGCTTGAGGACGTTGGGCTGACACTTGGCGCGGCGCTCTTCCAGATGTTGACCGACAGGATGATGACCACGGGCACAAATGGCGCGGGCTCAAGCCTCAGGACCGCCGATGAGTTTGTATCCGCGCCCGTCAGCGCATCGGTCAGCGTTGAGGGCCGCAAATTCCTGAAGGTTGTCAGCGCCTCGACCATGGAGGACATGCGCTGGCGCCTGATCCTTGGGCGAACGCTGGCCGGCAATGTGCGCAGTGAAGATGTGGACGATTTCGTCGATGCCCTCGCCGGCGGCATGAAGGCCAGCATTTTCATCCATGAACGCGAAGTCCACACCGATGCGGATGCGTTCTGGGTACAGACGTTCCGTGCGCTTGGCCTCGCCATCGATGAGGCACTCGCGCCAAATTCCGCACGAAAAGGCCTTCCGCCCGGTGTCAAGGCGACGCTGTTCTGATCTGCCGAGGGGCGAGTTCACACTCGCGCAGTACGCGAATTTAGTTGAGCCAATGATGTGCTGGGGCGATGGTCTCATCGTGCGGGTGGGTCTGCGCGGCCAGCCGAGTGCTCTCCACCTGTATTCTGTGAGAGTCAGGAGAGGCCGCCATGTCAGGACGCGTATCGCTGGAAGTCAACGAGGTCAGCGTCAGCGAAACTTCGGGCCAGGTTTTCATCGCCATCGTGCGCGAAGGGGATCTGTCGCAATCGGTCACGATCGAATTTGCCACGACCCCAGGCACGGCGGGGAGCGCTGACTACGTCGATGTGACTGGAACGGTCACCATGGCGCCGGGCCAATCCCGCATCCTCGTGCCGATCTCGATCCTTGACGACAACCTTTCCGAGGCCACAGAGGGTTTCACGGTCTCGCTGATCAATGTCTCCAGCGGCAGCCTGACCGCACCGCGCACGACACTGGTCGATATTCTCGACGACGAAAATCCGGTGCAGGATCCGCCGAACCCGCCGCTCGTGTCGAATTTTGAAGTGACCGCCGAGGACCTTTATGGGGGCTACAACCAGCCGATCGCGTTTGAGTTCTCCTCCACCCAGCCCGGCCTGACCTATGTGGCCGAGAAGGGCGGGCGGATCCGCCTGCTGGACGTCGCGACCGGGGATGATCTGGGTGAGTTGATCGATCTCAGCGCGGAAGTGAATTCACGCCAGGACAGGGGCCTTCTGGACATCGCCCTGCACCCGGACCTCGAGAACAACCCCTATCTCTACGCCTTCGTGGTCGTCGACCCGCCCGAGACAATCGGCCAGAGCGGGAATGCCGGTCCAGATGGCGGCGGAAATCGTTTCAGCCATGTGCTGAGGTTCACGCTTGATGAGAGCGACGGCTACCAATCGATCGTACCCGGATCGAAAGTGGTGCTTCTGGGCGGGGCGGGCCGGTCCTTGAGCGACATCTCGGGCAATGGCGCGGTGGACTCGACCTCCAACATCAACATCGCTGCCTCGGATATTGATCCGGATACGGGAGAGTTCATTCAGGACTACATCAAGGTCGACAGCCGTTCCCATGCAGGCGGCTCGCTGGAGTTCGGCCCTGACGGCGCGCTTTACATCTCCACAGGCGACGGCACCAGTTTCAACACGACCGATCCGCGCTCTATTGGTGTGCAGGATATCAATTCGCTGGCAGGGAAAATCCTCCGTGTCGATCCCATTACGGGTGCGGGCCTCTCTGACAATCCGTTCTTTACGGGCGATGCAGATGCAAATGCGTCTAAAGTTTATCAGCTCGGGCTTCGCAATCCGTTCTCAATGAGCTTCGATGCAGAAGGCCAATTGATCATCACAAATACCGGCTGGAACCGTTGGGAGTCGCTGTTCACGGGCGAGCCAGGTGCGAACTTTGGCTGGCCGTTCTTCGAGGGCGGTGACAATGGCGTCCTCTTGCAGGCGCAGGGCTATCCGAACCTTCCGGAAGCTGGTCCCTTCTACGCCGCCGTGGACGCTGGCGAAATCGAGATCACCCCGGCGTTTCGCGCTTTCTCGCACAGCAATTCCGCACCCGGTTTTCAGGTCCAGGCGATCACAGGCGCAGATGACCTGATCACTTCCGATCGCTACCCCGACGCGCTGCAGGGGTATTACATCTTCACCGACGTCAGCCAGGGCGAAGTGTTCGCCGTCAATCGAAATGACCAGCGCGATATCGAATATCTCTATACAGACAATAACGGCTTTGGCCCGGTCCACTTCAAGCAAGGCCCGGACGGGTACATGTATTACGCCGATATTCGGTCGGGCCAGATCGGACGGCTGGAAATTGTCGATCCGAATGCGCCGACTTTGAACCTCATCGAGGGGACAGCGGCGTCAGACTTGATCTTCGGCACCGACCAGGACGATCTCATGGATGGCCTGGGCGGGGGTGACTTTTTCTTCGGCTCGCTCGGTGATGACACGATTGTCGGTGAGGCCGGGATATACGACCAGGTAGATTACCGGGGCGACCGGGGCGATTATACCTTCGAGCGCAATCCGGATGGCACAGTCACGGTGTCCAGCGCTCTGGATGGCACAGACACGCTTATCGAGATCGATGGCTTCTGGTTCCAGGCGGGCCTTGAATGGTTCTCGCTCGATCAGGTGCTGGTGGCCCCCGGCTCTGATATCCTCGGCACGCCCGGCGATGACCTCCTGAACGGCACACCAGACGATGACACGATGATCGGCAATGGCGGCCAGGACCAGTTCCAGGAAAGCCTTGGCGACGACACGATCATCGGTGACGCGGGGGTCTATAGCCAGGTGAACTATTTCGGTCTGGTGGAGGACTACACATTCTCCCGGAATGCTGATGGCACGGTGACGGTCGTGAACGCCGAAACGGGCGCGGACACACTCACCGAGATCGATGGGTTCTGGTTCAACGGGTCTCAGGTCTGGTTACCGCTCGAATCCGTCTTGCCACCGGTGAGCGGCACCACCATCGAAGGGACAGCAGGCAATGATATTCTGAACGGCACCGCAGGCGATGATATCATGATCGGCAATGGCGGGCAGGACCAGTTCCAGGAAAGCCCCGGCGATGACACGATCATCGGTGACGCAGGCGCCTACAGCCAGGTCAACTATTTTGGCCTCTTCGAAGACTACACTTTCACCCAGAGTGCAGACGGGACGGTGACTGTATTCAACGCCGAGACCGGCACCGACACGCTCTCGGATATCGATGGATTCTGGTTCAACGGCTCACAGCTCTGGCTGCCGATAGAGGATGTCTTCGCCGCGCAAGCCAATCTTGCGGCCGCATATCTAGGAGGCGCTTTGGATAGCGAGGCTTTCGACTTTCCGCCAGACCTGCTCGTTGCAGCGTCGACAGACAAGGCTGCGCCCACTGCGCTGGTTCTTGAGGACATATTCGAGTTTGCCGACCCTTCGGCCGGGTCTGGCTTGCCCTATCACGCAGCAGAGCCCGTCGATCTCAGCGTCCTGCCAGATCCGATCGACGATAGTTGGTCTTGGGACTACGCCTTGTTCTAGCGCGTCGGGACGGGCGCATCGCCGGTGTAGTCGTAGAAGCCGCGCCCGGCCTTGCGGCCGATCCACCCCGCCTCGACATATTTCACGAGCAGCGGACAGGGACGGTATTTCGTGTCGGCAAGGCCATCGTGCAGCACCTGCATGATCGAAAGACAGGTGTCGAGGCCGATGAAGTCCGCGAGTGTCAGCGGGCCCATGGGATGGTTGGCACCCAGCCGCATGGCGGTGTCGATGCTCTCCACCGTGCCGACGCCCTCATAGAGCGCATACACGGCTTCGTTGATCATTGGCACAAGGATGCGGTTCACGATGAAGGCGGGATAGTCTTCCGCATTGGTCGTTGTCTTGTTCAGCGATTTGGCAAAGCCAGTCGCCATCTCATAGGTATCCTGGTCCGTGGCCAGGCCGCGGATGATCTCCACCAGCTTCATCAGCGGCACCGGATTCATGAAGTGCATGCCAATGAACCGCTCGGGCCGGTCCGTGGTGGACGCAAGCCGCGTTACGGAAATCGAGGAGGTGTTTGTGGCCAGGAATGCGTCGCCGGGGACGATGCCGCACAGCTGGCTGAAGATTTTCTCCTTCAGCTCGCGATTTTCCGTGGCCGCTTCAATGGCCAGATCCACGGCACCGAAGGCTGCAAGATCGTTCTTGAATTGAATGCGGCCAATCGCTGCTTCCATATCGGCATGTGAGATCATCTCACGCGCGACCTGGCGGGCCATATTGTGCTCTATGTTGGTCTTTGCTGCTTTGAGGGCGTCGTCAGAGATGTCGTTCAGGACCACATCATAACCTGCAAGGGCGCTGACATGGGCAATGCCGTTGCCCATCTGACCGGCGCCGACAACGCCGATTGTTTTTATCGATGACATGGCCTCACGCTCCGTGCGGCTGGATTTGCGTAATCGGCAAAGATGATTGCCTTGCGCTGCAAAGATCAAGCATGCATTGCATTGCTACCACCTTTGGGCGCGTGTGTCGCAGACCTGCAACACACTTGCGCGTGATGGGAGTGTGGCATTTCGAAATAATGCTAGGGCTTTTTCCGCCAGGCCGAGGTGAAATCACCTATTCTTGCCTGGCACCCATTTGACATCGAGCGCGCCATTCTCGTTCGCGGCGCGGCCTGCAACAAACAACCAGTCAGACAGGCGGTTGGCATAGGCCATGGCTTCGGCACTTACGGCTTCGCCCTCCATGCCAGCAAGCTCCGCGACAAGCCGTTCGGCGCGCCGGGCAATTGTGCGCGCAACGTGTAGATGCGAGGCCAAGGGCGTGCCGCCGGGCAGGACGAAACTGTCCAGCGGCGCGATCTCAGCGTTCATGGCGTCGATCTCCGATTCAAGCCGCTCTACTTGCGCCGCGGTCACGCGCAGCGGCTCCCAGCCGAGGTCTTTGCCCGTGTCGGGCGTGGCGAGATCTGCGCCGAGATCGAACAGGTCATTCTGGATGCGGGCAATGGCGTCTGCCATCTCTCCTTTGGCATGCAGCGCGCAGACGCCGAGCGCGGCGTTGGTCTCGTCAACCGTGCCATAGGCGGCGACCCGAGGGTGCCATTTCTGTACGGGCTCGCCGGTCGAGAGCCGCGTTGATCCGCCGTCCCCGGCCTTCGTGTAGATCTTGTCGAGCTTGACCATGTTCTCAGCCTACCAGGGCAGCGAAAACTTGCCAGCAACCATGCCGATCAGGACCAGCAAGAGGATTGCCACGGCTTGCACCGCCACGCGCATCCTCATGAGTTGGTTGGAGCGCGATGCCTGTCCGGCATCCCGGCGTACAAGATTGATCAGGCCCATTGCCAGAATGGCGAACACCGCAAACAGGGTGACATAGAAAGCAATGGTAAGGGCAGTTTGCATGAAGGAAGTCCTCAAGGGCTCAGGCGTGTTGAGCAAACATTAGGGCGACGGCCCCAAAACACCAGCGATACGCTCAGCACTTGAAAAGTTGACGCAGGCGTCATTATTATGGGGCAAACAGCGGAGCTCGCCTTTTGACCCTGAATTCCTCAGACAAGGTCGTCATCGTTGGCGGCGGACAAGCCGGGGCGCAAGCCGCCTTCTCGCTTCGTCAATGGGGATTTGAAGGCCCTATCGCGATGGTCTGCGATGAGCCCAGCCCCCCTTACCAGCGCCCACCCCTCTCCAAAGCCTACCTGAAAGGCGAGATGCCTGAAGAGAGGCTCTATTTCAAACCGAGCGCTTGGTACGAAGACAACGGCGTGGACCTGATCCTGTCGACGCGCGCGACAGCGATCGACCGCGCCGCAGGTGTCGTGGACATCGAACATGGCGGCACCGTGCCCTATGACCGACTGATCCTGGCCACTGGCTCGCGGCCCAGACCTTTGCCCGTGCCAGGCGCCGGTCTCGAAGGCGTTTTCGAGCTTCGCAACTTGGCCGATGTGGAGCGGCTTGCACCGCATATGATGACGGGCGAGCGCATCGTGATCGTCGGCGCCGGCTATATTGGCCTTGAAGCGGCTGCCGTGGCCCGGCAGATGGAGCTCGACGTCACGGTCATCGAGATGGCCGACCGCGTTCTGGCGCGCGTCACCAGCCCGCTCATGTCGGAATTCTATCAGAATGAGCACACGCGCCAGGGCGTTAATGTTCGCACAGGCGCACGCCTGGATGCGCTGGAAGGCAAGGATGGGCAGGTCACAGCGGCTGTGCTTTCAGATGGCACTAATATCCCGGCCGATATCGTTCTCGTCGGCATTGGCATCCTCCCGAACTCGGAACTGGCTGAAGAGGCTGGGATCGCCTGCCGCAATGGCATTCTGGTCGACCGGGACGGGTGCACGAACGACGCGAAAGTCTACGCTGCGGGTGACTGCGCCCATCGGCCCCTCATTCACTATGGCCGCTCTGGCCGACTCGAAAGCGTCCACAACGCCATCGAACAGGGCAAGCTTGTGGCCGCCCACATGCTGGGCCGCGACAGGCCGCCTGAAGACACGCCCTGGTTCTGGTCGGACCAGTATGACCTGAAACTTCAGATTGCCGGCCTGAGCGAAGGCTATGACGAGATCGTCGTGCGGGGCGAGCCCGAAGCGCGCAAGTTTGCAGCGTTTTACCTGCGTGGTGGAAAGCTCATCGCCGTCGATGCCGTCAACAGCGCGCCGGAATTCCTGGCCAGCAAACGCCTGATCGCCGCAGGGGCAGAGGTTGCGCCTGCCAGATTGTCAGATATGTCCGTCTCAATGAAGGAAATCGCGGCGGACGCGGCCTAACGAAGGAAACAGACCACCATGGTGAAAATCATCTACAAGGACCATTCGGGCACCGCGCGTGAGATCGACGCAAAGGTCGGCGAAACCGTGATGGAAACCGCGATCAAGAATTCCGTGCCTGGCATCGACGCCGACTGCGGCGGCGCCTGCGCGTGTGCCACGTGCCACGTCTATGTCGACCCGGCCTTCATGGACAAGGTCGGCCAGCCCGAGGACATGGAGCAGTCCATGCTCGACTTTGCTGAGAACGTGACCGAGACCTCTCGCCTGTCCTGCCAGATCCAGGTGCGCGAAGAACTTGAGGGCTTGACCGTCACGACCCCAGAAAGCCAGCACTAGGTTCCAGTTGAACCATTGCGGCGCTGGTAACCCTCGACAAGCACGCCGAGGGCTTCAATCCAGTTGATGACATCTGGCTCGACGCCTTCGCGCTCGAGCATCGCGACCAGCAGGTCGGAAGCCTCGCCCGGCGCTGAGCACTGGGCGAGCGCGTTTTCAATGCGCGGCACAGCCCGGTCCTGAAAATCCTCGAACATGTCGGCGATCGTATCGGCCTGACCGATCAGGCGCATGGTGGTCAGGACGCCGGGATTTTCCAGGTCGCCTGACAAGTCCCGAAGCGTATTGATTTCGCTTCGGTATTCACGAACAAATGGGCGCAGCACCTGCTCGGTCTGGTCGTCGACCCATTCCGGTGTACAGGGCTCTGGCTGTAGACTGGCGCATGCCGAAAGCGAAGCGAGCATGGCCAATCCGGCAGCAGGAGCAAGCAGTGAGCGTTTGGTCGTAAAGGCCATGGGTACCTCGCGTTGATTGGGCGACAGCATCTTTCGTGATCTCTTCGCCTGCAAGCGTCGCTCTGAGATTTCGTTTCCCCCGAGGCGCAAAGCTGCGCATATTCAAGGCAAAATGAGACCGAGGGCACCATGGCAGACGCGCGAAGCATCATCCTTCACCACTACGACACATCGCCATTCTCTGAAAAAATCCGCCTCGCCCTGCGCATGAAAAACTTGGCCTGGGCCGGCGTGAATATCCCGGTCATCATGCCAAAGCCTGACCTGATGCCCCTGACAGGAGGCTATCGCCGGACACCTGTTATGCAGATTGGCGCCGATATCTTCTGCGACACGGCCATGATCCTGTCAGAACTCGAAGACCGCTTCCCCATTCCTGCCACGGACCTTCCTGGCCATGAGGGCATCTCGAAAATGGTTGCCCACTGGGCCGACCGCATCTGGTTTCAGGTGTCGGTTGGCGTGATCTTCGGCGCGATCGGCGACCAGGTGCCCGACGATTTCAAGAAGGACCGTTCGGAACTGTCAGGCCGTGACTTTGACACGGATGCGCTCAAGGCTGCCGCGCCCATGCTGCGCGACCAATGGCGCGCCCACCTCATGCAGATCGAAGAGCGGCTCAAGGGCGGACGCGGGGCGGGCAGCGGAAACTGGCTGATCTCCACAAAGCCGGGTCTCGTCGACGTCCATGCCCACATGAACATCTGGTTTGTGAAGCGCAACGTGCCTGACTTTGTCGATGCCTGTTTCGAAGGCGCTCCGCTGACGAGGGACTGGTATGCTCGGATGTGCGAAATCGAAGGCCAGGCTCCGGAAACGATCTCCGGCGAAGATGCGCTGGAGATCGCAAAGCGCTCTGGCCCGCGCCTGAAGGCCGCCACGGTAGACAAGCTCGAACCGCAATCGCTTGTTCTGGGCGAGCGGGTCGCCGTCGCGCCGGACGATTATGGCCGAGACTGGGTCGAAGGCGACCTTGTCCACGCCGACGACCAAACGATCATTCTGCAGCGCATCGACGAGACCGCTGAGACGCTCCACGTCCACTTCCCCCGCGCAGGCTATCTCGTTCGGCGCGTGTGATCGCCTGCGTTAGATTGCGATGTCGAAGACGCGGTCGCGGGCCTTATTCATGGCCTCACGGATCGTCGGCACGAGGTTGAGGTCCTCTTCCGTCACCATCGTATAGTGCACCGTGTTGCTTGGCATGTCGCCAGACAGGGCTGTCACAAGATCGGAGATCAGCGTGTAGGCGCCGCGCGTCTTGGAGGCTGTCTTCGTCGGGTCGCTGGAAAAGATCGCCGCAAAACGCCCGCAGGAAATGAGCTGGCCCGCCGGGTTGATGTAAACCTCGCCATTGATTACCTGGCACCCTTCCGACCACGTGTTCACATTGCGCGACATGCCGCGCCCGCCCCAGTGGATGTTGATCGTCGGATTGGCTTCGAGCCCGCGGGCAAGATCATCATCCGTCAGGCGGCGATCGTCACCCGCACGGATGATGAGCGTCCCGATACTGCGTGGACGCAGGGCGAGGTAGGTGCGCCTGTGCCAGCCGAAATGATAGTCGTGCTGGCCCGGCACCAGATAGGGCGGGCCCTTGGGATTCGAGGACGCGCCAGGCTCTGTCGAGCCCTGGAACTTGAACACCAGCCCCTTGATCAGGAGGATGAAGATGTCGTCGAATTTTCCCGAGAATTCTTCCCGGCGCACGCCAATCAGGTGAATGTGTCCCGGCCCGTCCGTGACCCATTCGGCGGGGCGGCGCGTGTCGCTGGTGCCCCGGAAGTCGTTCACCATCCGCGTCATGCGGCCCGGGCGTTGGACATAGCTGGACTGGACCTCGCGCAGGAAGCCGAGCCACATGTCATACTCGCCGGGTTTGGGCGACCAATTGGCCTTGTGTCCCCCCTGCAGCCAGCGCACCAGGTGGCTGTGCGTCTGTGGGCCGTAGATGCCATCCGGAATGACGCTGGGTTGCCCATCCATGGTGCGCACATATTCCTGAAACAGCCGGATAGCGGCCTGGGTGCGATAACCGCAGATGCCGTCGACCTCTCCGCCAGGGAAAAAGCCAAGCTGGCGCAGGGCCTGCTGCACCTGTGACACGGTCATGGCGGTATCATCGGCGGTAGGGCGCCGGTCCATGCGCCACTTGTCGAGGCCGTCAGCGACATCGGCGAGCGGCACGCGCGTGATCTCCTCAAGGGCGGTGACGAACACATCGCAGTCCGCATCCGCCACATCGGCGTCGACGCAGCCGAGCTTGATGGCCTTGGTCACGCTGCGCGACGCAGGGCCCGGAGTTGTCGAAGCTGGTGGCGGTGGTGTGCTCGTGGAGGCGGGCGGAGGCGTGAGGGGTTCAGCAGGCGGCGAGGGCGGCGAGAAGGGGGGCTCGGCAGGCGTGGGTGTCGGCAGCGGCTCCGGCGAATTGCCAAAGGGTACACGCGTCGTCTCGTTCGATTGCGCCGCCTTGAAAATCGCGCCGAACAGATTGCTCCAGAATGACATGTCCCACCTCCGTCTCTGGCTCGGCGTTGGTTAAACACCGGACAGAAGGCGGGAGCAAACGGGAAAACTCAGTGCGCCTCGGCCCAGGTCTTGGCGGCCTGGGCTTCGACTTCCAGGGGCACCGACAGGTCCAGGGCCGGAGAGGGTGCGGCCATCATGGTGTCGCGTACGACCTCGATCAGCCTGTCAGCCTCATCCTCAGGCGCTTCGAAGATCAACTCGTCGTGGACCTGGAGCAGCATACGCGCTTTCAGGCCCGCGCCTTCGATGGCACTCGGCATGGCGATCATGGCGCGCTTGATGATGTCTGCGGCCGAGCCCTGGATCGGGGCGTTGATTGCCTGGCGTTCGGCAAACGCGCGGCTGGCACCGTTCTTCGAGTTGATGTCCTTCAGGTGCAGCTTGCGCCCGAAAGCGGTGGTCACGAAACCGGCCTCTTTTGCCGCGGCTTTTGTCTCGTCCATATAGGCCCGGATACCGGGGAATTTGGCGAAGTAGGACTTGATATAGTTCCCCGCTTCCTCGCGCGGGATCGAGAGCTGTCGCGCCAGCCCGAAGGCGGAAATGCCGTAAATGATCCCGAAATTGATCGCCTTGGCCCGGCGGCGGATCATCGGGTCCATGCCTTCG
>JBCBGD010000031.1:0-5502 GCA_038527085.1 Pseudomonadota bacterium
GACCGCGGGCCGGGGGCGTCTCGGGAGAGACTGGGCCTCACCGCAAGGGAACCTCTTTGCCACTGCGCTGTTCGACGTTCCCGGCGGAATAATCCAAGCCCTGCGTCTGCCTTTTGCGGCGGCTTTGGCGGTGCATGATACGGTGAGTGCCTATGGCGTCGGTGCGGGGCTTGCCCTGAAGTGGCCCAATGATGTCAGGCATCAGGGCGCCAAGATTTCGGGCATATTAGTCGAGTCAGGAACACTCAAAGACAGGTTGTGGGTCGCGGTCGGGATCGGGATCAATCTTGCCCATGTCCCAGAGGGCGTGCAGCAGGAAGCCACATCTCTTGCTGACCTATATCAAGGTCCCATGCCATCGCCGGAAGTCGTATTGGAGGCGCTCGCAGATGCGTTTGGGCGTCGCGTCGAGCAGGCCTGGTCAGACTTTGACAATACTCGGAGCGACTGGTGCGCACGCGCAGAAGGCAGGGATGGTCTGGTTCGCGCAAACGTCGGCGACGAGCAGGTTGAGGGTCGATTTGCAGGCCTTGCCGAGGATGGCGGCCTGATCCTCGATTTGCCCGGCGGCGGACAACGCACCATAAGGGCAGGTGACGTTGAACTGGTGAAACAGGTATGAGCGATATGCTGCTGGCGATTGATGTGGGCAACACCAACACTATGTTCGCCATTCACGATGGGTCTGAATGGACCTCGCGCTGGCGCAGTCATACTGATTCCACGCGTACCGCAGACGACTACGCTGTCTGGCTCACACAGATGTGCCGGATGGAAGGTATTCCTTTCGGCAAGATCGATGGAGTCATCGTCTCGAACGTTGTGCCCCAGGCGCAATTCAACTTCCGCAATTTCGCAAGGCGATACCTCGACGTGGAACCCATGTTTGTCGGCGAAGCCGATGTGGATCTGGGCGTCGAGGTGCGGATCGACAGGCCTGAACAGGCCGGGGCTGACCGCATCGTGAATGCTGTCGGGGCCTATTGTGTTTATGGAGGCCCGCTCATTGTCGTCGATAGCGGAACCGCGACCACCTTTGACATTGTCGGATCTGATGGCGGCTTTGAGGGGGGCATTATTTCGCCGGGCATTAACCTCTCGCAGAAAGCGCTGCATGACGCCGCCTCCGCCCTGCCACGCATTGCCATCGCGTGCCCGCCTCGGGTGATCGGCAAGGACACTGTCACGGCCATGCAATCGGGCATCTTCCTTGGATACGTTGACCTGATCGACGGTCTGGTCAGGCGGGTGAAGGCCGAGTATGGCGAGCCGATGCGCGTGGTGGGCACGGGCGGAATTGCCTCACTTTTTGAAGGCCACAGCCGCGAAATCGACCTATATGATCAGGATGTGACGATACGCGGCCTGTTGGAAATTTACAGGCGCAACCAATCCTGAGATGCCAATGACCCAACGCCCGGACCCGCGCGACGAACTCGTATTCCTGCCACTCGGCGGATGCGAAGAAATTGGCATGAACCTGAACGCATACGGGTACGGGCCAGCCGACAATCGGCGCTGGATCCTCGCCGACCTGGGCGTCACTTTCGGCGATGAAACCATGCCCGGGATCGATCTGATTTGCGCTGATCCAGAATTCCTCGTCGAGGAAGAAATCGATGCGATTTTCCTCACCCACGCGCACGAAGACCATATCGGCGCGACCGGGCTGCTCTATCGCCGACTGCAGACACGCGCACCGATGTACGCGACGCCCTTCACGGCTGAGTTGGTTCGCGCCAAGCTGATCGAACACGGCCTGGATCCGGCGGAGCTGTTGAAAACCGTCGAGCTTGGTTCGCGCGTTGAGGTGGGGCCCTTCGGCGTTCAGTATGTGACGCTCACCCACTCTATCCCTGAGCCCAACGCGCTTGCGATCGCCACGCCCCTGGGCACGCTGCTGCACACGGGAGACTGGAAGATCGATCCGTCTCCCCAGATCGGCGCGACCACGGACGTAGAGGCATTGTCGAAACTTGGCGACGACGGCGTGCTCGCCATGATTTGCGACAGCACAAATGTGTTCGTGGACGGAGAAGCGGGAAGCGAAGCAACGGTCCGCGACGCCATCACACAGGTGATCGCGGCGCAGGAAGGCCGTGTGGCCGTGACCACTTTCGCCTCAAACGTCGCTCGCGTGAAAAGCGTGATTGAAGCGGCGGCTGAATGTGGACGCAGCGTCTGTTTGGTGGGCCGGTCAATGCATAAGGTGACTGACGCGGCCAAGTCCGTCGGCCTGCTCGCGGATGTTGCGGATTTCGTTTCAGAAGAGGAAGCCGGATTTCTGCCGCCCGAGAACATTCTTTACCTCTGCACAGGCAGCCAGGGTGAGTCCCGCGCGGCCCTGTCGCGCATTGCCCGCGGCGACCACCGCAATGTGTCCCTCAGCGAAGGCGACACGGTCATCTTTTCGTCCAGGGTGATCCCAGGCAATGAGAAGGGCATCTTCGAACTGATGAACCAGCTCGCAGACGCAGGCATTCACTTGATCACCGATCGGATGACCGATGAGCCGATCCACGTATCGGGCCACCCTTGCCGGGACGAACTCGCAAAAATGTATGGCTGGGTCAGGCCCCACATTGCGGTGCCTGTCCACGGCGAGCGTCGCCACACCCTTGAACACGCCCACTACGCGCTGAGCCTTCAGGTGCCTCTGGCGGTTGCCCCGCGCAACGGAGAACTCGTCCGTCTCGCGCCGGGGGATCCTGAGATCATCGATATGGTGCCGTCGGGACGGCTTCTCCTTGATGGCAACAAGCTCGTCCCCGCCGCCAGCGGTGCGTTGACCGAACGCAAACGGCTTGCAGAATTTGGGTATTTACATATCAGCGTCGCTATTGATGAAGATGGCGATGTGATCGATGGCCCCCTTGTGTCCGCAAGAGGCTTGGCCGAAGCGGACGGTCGCCTGGCTGACGAGAGCCTCGACCTGCTCGATGAGGCCGCTGAAGCCGCCCTGTCACGGGTCAAACCGCGCGACATGGATGACGATGACGCGGTAGAACGCGCCATTGGGCGAGGCGTGAAGAAGGCCGCCGAAAAGGTGTTCGGGCGTCGACCACTGATTGATGTAACTGTGTTGAGGAGCTGATCGCTATGGCAGAAGACTTCGAAATCGGGCCACTGAATCATGTTGGTATCGCCGTGCCGGACATTCAGGAAGCGATCGAAACCTATAAAACGCTCTACGGCGCGAAGGACATCACGACACCGTTCGATATGCCCGAGCAGGGCGTTAAGGTCTGCTTTGTAAATTTGCCAAACAGCCAGGTCGAGCTGATCGAGCCCCTGGATGAGAACAGCCCGATCCATAATTTCATCCAGAAGAATCCGAAAGGCGGACAGCACCATGTCTGCTTCGAAGTGCGCGACATACACGAAGCCGTCGAAGAGATGGGCAAGCGCGGTGCGACCGTGCTGAATGAGCCGCGCATCGGTGCCCATGGTACGCCGATCATCTTCATCCACCCAAAGAGCTCGAATGGCGTGCTTGTCGAACTCATGGAAACGCCGAAGGGCGATCACTGATCCATGACACTGACCGGTGCAATCGTCTTTTTCGTTATCTTCTGGTGGCTGAGTTTCTTCATCGTGTTGCCCATCGGCGTGCGCGGCCAGTTTGAGGACGGCCCCGTGCAGGAAGGCACCGAGGAGGGCGCTCCAGCCAATCCGATGATCAAGAAGAAAGCGCTATGGGCGACCTATGGCGCGGTGGCGTTGACCGGCGTGTCTTTCGTGTTGAGCCGCGTGTTCGACCTGCAATCGCTTGTCGTGGGCGGCTGACGCAGCGCAGCGGTGCTTTAGCGCTGGCGTTTGGCGTCCGGGCGGGTTAGCCACGGCACACCTCTGCGTTTGAATTCGAGTTTCTTCCCAATGCGCCTTTCACAGTATTTCCTGCCCGTGACGAAGGACACTCCGTCTGACGCCGTTGTGGTCAGCCACCAATTGATGCTTCGCGCCGGAATGATCCGCCAGAACGGGGCGGGTATCTACAGCTGGCTGCCGCTCGGACACCGCGTCCTTAAGAAGATTGAGCAGATTGTCCGCGAGGAGCAGGACCGAGCCGGCGCAATCGAGATGCTGATGCCAACCATACAGCAGGCTGACCTCTGGCGCGAAAGCGGGCGCTACGACGCCTATGGCCCCGAAATGCTGCGCATTCACGACCGACATGAGCGCGAGATGCTCTTCGGTCCGACCAATGAAGAGCTGATCACGGACAACTTCCGGGGCAGCGTGAAGAGCTACAAGCAACTGCCACTGAACCTCTACCACATCCAGTGGAAGTTTCGCGATGAGGTGCGTCCGCGCTTTGGCGTCATGCGCGGGCGAGAATTTCTTATGAAGGATGCCTACAGCTTCGATGTGGACGCAGAACGCGCGCGCGTTTCCTATCAGAAGATGTTCGCGGCCTATCTCAACACGTTCGACAGGCTCGGCATCACTGCCATCCCCATGGCAGCTGATCCCGGCCCGATCGGCGGGGATCTCAGCCACGAGTTCCTTGTGCTCGCGGAAAGCGGTGAGAGCGAAGTGTTCTGTGACAAGGCCGTGCTGGATGTGCCGCCCCCCGGCGCGGATTTCGACTTTTCAGACGAGGCCGCGCTCGCGGAGGAAATGGACAAGCGCACGCAATTCTATGCGGCGACGGACGAGAAACATGACGAGGCCGCGTGGGCCGAGGTGCCAACCGATCGGCAGGTCAAAGCCCGTGGCATTGAGGTTGGCCACATCTTTTACTTCGGTACGAAGTATTCCGAGCCGATGAAGGCGACGATCCAGACCAAGGAAGGCGCCGTCTCAGAAATCCATGGCGGGTCTTACGGCATCGGCGTGTCGCGTCTCGTCGCGGCCATCATCGAAGCCAGCAATGATGACAAGGGTATCATCTGGCCGGAATCGGTTGCGCCGTTTGACGTTGGGCTGCTCAATCTTCGCGCCAGCGACGAGGCCTGCACGTCTGCCTGCGAGGATGCCTGCCAGCGCCTTGAAAATGCCGGCTTTGACGTCCTTTACGATGACCGTGATGAGCGGCCCGGAGGCAAATTCGCGACCATGGATCTGATCGGATTGCCCTGGCAGCTTGCGATCGGTCCGCGCGGTTTGAAGGCGGGAACAGTCGAGCTGAAACACCGTGCAAGCGGCGAGACAGAGGAACTCAGCCTCGACGCAGCAGTCAAAAAGCTGACCTCGGAGCGCGCCTAGCCAGATGGCGAGCGGTCACGCACCTTTCGGCGCAGTTGAGCGCGCTCTGGCCTGGCGCTATGTTCGGGCGCGGCGCGAGCATGGCGGGTTGTCCATCACGGCGATACTCTCCTTCGCAGGCATCGCGCTGGCGGTCTTCGCCCTCATCGTCATCATGTCGATCATGGCGGGGTTTCGCGCCACGCTTCTTGATGCGCTACTTGGCGGCCAGCCTCACATCATCGCGTCTGTCGACGGGCGGTCAGCGGCTGAGTCCGATCTCATCATTGAGGAAATCCTCACCGTGGATGGCGT
>JBCBGD010000031.1:5602-15859 GCA_038527085.1 Pseudomonadota bacterium
AAGGTCTACACCATCGGCGCGCTTTTCCAGACCGGCAGTGTCGAGTTGGACCGCGCCTACATCTTCATGCCTCTCGAACAGGGACAGATCTTTTTCCAGAAGCGCGATCAGTACGAGCTGATTGACGTGCGGATCGACGACGCCATGGCACCCGAACCCGTGCTGCGCGAGATCAGTATTGCGCTTGGCGGCAGCGTGTTTCTGTACAGCTGGAAAGATCTCAAGGCGCAGTACTTCAACGCCCTCAATATCGAGCGCAACATGATGCGCATCGTGATGCTTGTGCTGGTCACCATCACGGCGCTCAACATTATTTCCGGCGTCCTGATGCTGGTGAAGAACAAGACACGCGACATCGCAATCTTGCGCACAATTGGCGCCACGCGCGGCACCATGATGCGCGTGTTCGTGATGATCGGCGGGGCTTTGGGCCTGGTCGGCGCTCTGACCGGCATCGTTGTCGGCGTCGCGTTCGTGCTCAATATTCCAAATATCGAAGCAGGCCTCTCGATGATCGGCATCACTGTGTTCGATCCCGACACCTATGGTCTCGAGGGCTTACCCGCTCGCCTGTCTTGGTACGAGGTTTTTGGATCAGCGATCTGGGCGGTGGCTGTGTCTGTGCTCGTCACGCTCTGGCCAGCCTGGGGGGCGGCGTCCATCGATCCCGTCGAGGCGCTGAGGTTCGAATGACGGTTCCTGTTCTGGATCTGCGTGCCATTGAGCGCACCTACAAAACGGGCGAGGGCAACCTGCCGGTGCTCAAGGGTGCCAACCTGTCTCTTGCGCCAGGCGAACTGGTTGGGCTGGTGGGCCCGTCCGGCTCGGGCAAGTCAACGTTGCTACACACAGCAGGCCTCCTCGAGCGGCCTGATGCGGGCGGCGTCTTCCTCGATGGTGAGGACTGCCTCGCGCTATCTGACACCGAGCGCACGAAGCGTCGCCGTGAGAAGCTCGGCTTTGTGTATCAGTTCCACCACCTGCTTCCTGAATTCAATGCCATCGACAATGTGGCCATGCCGCTGATGGTAGACGGTGTGAAGCGGGCTGAAGCGCGTAAGGTCGCCCGTCGACTACTAGACGGTATGGGTCTGGCCGAACGCGAGAATCACCAGCCAGGTCAGCTTTCGGGCGGCGAGCAGCAGCGTGTGGCTATCGCCCGCGCCCTGGTGAACGATCCTAAACTGGTGATCGCCGATGAGCCGACGGGAAACCTCGACCCTGCCACGACTGAACGCGTGTTCTCAGCGCTTGTCGCCAAGGCGCGGGAAGAGGGGGCGGCAGTGCTGGTCGCGACCCACAATATGGGACTCACCAGCTATATGGACCGCGTGGTGACGGTTGAGAACGGATTGATCAGGCAAGTCGAACCCGCGCGGGTAATGGCCGGATAAACGGGATCGATTTCTGTTTGACAAAAGGAACAGAAATAGAACACTTCGCTCGCTGAGATTGAGGCGGATGGTCTTGGAGGCCACACTGCCGTCTTGAGGGGTGCCCATGTCTGATTCGCCATTTGTCCATCTTGCCGTTCGGTCGAGCTACAGCCTGCTCGAAAGCATGATCACGCCAAAAGCGCTGGCACTTTGGGCGAGCGAGCAGGGCATGCCGGCCTTGGCCATCACCGACCACAACAACCTGTTTGGCGCCCTTGAGATCTCAGAGGTCCTCTCCGAGGCGGGCATCCAGCCGATTGTCGGCTGTTGCTTTGATATTTGCGATGGCGGGCACCGCAGTGCCACCTCGCGGCTTTCGCTCTACGCCCAGAACGACATCGGCTATCGGCGCCTGATGTACCTGTCCTCGCACGCCTATCTGGACGCCAGCGACGGAGTTCCCAAATTGGCGCGCCAGCATCTGCTCGATGAAACGGAGGGATTGCTTCTGCTGACGGGAGGCATCGAGGGCCGGGTCGGCGAATGGATCGCGAAGGGGAAACAGGCGGAAGCACGCGAGGAACTCTGTGCCCTTTCGGAAGCATATCCTGGCCGCACCTATGTCGAACTGATGCGCCACGGCGTAAGCGGTGAGGCTGCGGTCGAAGCCGAAATGCTCGACCTCGCATATGAACTCGATCTTCCGATCGTGGCGACCCACGACGCCCGCTTCATGGCGCGCAAGGATGCGCGGGCCCACGATGCCATGCTGTGCATTTCCCATGGCCGCTATCTGGGCGAGGATGAGCGCCCACGAGTCTCGCCTGAGCAATATCTCAAGACAGCCGACGAGATGCGGGAGTTGTTTGCGGACCTGCCCGAGGCGGTCGAGACAACGAGCGAAATTGCCCAGCGCTGCGCGATAAAATCTGAGCGCCATGCACCCATTCTCCCGAGCTTTGCCCAGGGCGATATCTCGGAGATTGATGCGCTAAGGGCACAGGCGAAAGCAGGGCTTGAGGCCCGCCTCAATGATGCCGACAAGCTTTACGACACGCGTGAGGCTTACTTTGAGCGCCTCAACTACGAACTCGGCATCATTGAGGGGATGGGTTTCCCCGGCTACTTTCTCATCGTCTCGGATTTTATCACCTGGGCCAAGGAGCAGGGTATCCCCGTAGGTCCAGGGCGGGGCTCTGGTGCAGGCTCGCTCGTGGCCTGGGCGCTTCTCATCACGGACCTTGATCCGCTTCGGTTTGATCTTCTGTTCGAGCGTTTCTTGAACCCGGAACGGGTCTCGATGCCCGACTTCGACGTGGACTTCTGCCAGGAGCGCCGCGGCGAAGTCATTCGCTATGTGCGCGAC
The DNA here is from genome assembly GCA_038527085.1 of Pseudomonadota bacterium. GTDB lineage: Bacteria > Pseudomonadota > Alphaproteobacteria > Caulobacterales > Hyphomonadaceae > UBA5336. The sequence goes on from JBCBGD010000031.1 coordinate 8,345, forward strand.
AAGTATGGCGCTGAAAGCGTGGCGATGATCATCACCTTCGGCACACTCCAGGCCAAGGCTGTTGTCCGAGATGTCGGCCGGGTGATGCAGATGCCGTATGGCCAGGTCGACCGGCTCGCCAAGCTGATCCCATTCGATCCGGCCAATCCGCCAAAGCTCGCAGACGCCATCGCCAATGAGCCCAAGTTCGACCAGGAGATCGAGCAGGACGAGAATGTCGGCGAACTCCTGGACATTGCGCTCCAGCTTGAAGGGCTTCCGCGCTCAGCCGGCACACATGCCGCTGGCGTTGTGATCGCAGACCGGCCGCTGACTGAAATTGCGCCGCTCTATAACGATCCACGCTCGGACCTGCCCGCCACCCAGTTCAATATGAAATGGGCCGAGAATGCGGGCCTCGTGAAGTTTGACTTCCTTGGCTTGAAAACACTGACGGTGATTGAACGCGCTCTTGGTTTCATTCGCCGCGACGGCCGCGATGTCTGCCCCAAATGGCGCACCTTCGATGATGAGGCGACCTATGAATTGATGGCCTCTGGCGAGACCTTGGGCGTATTCCAGCTCGAAGGCCAGGGCATGCGTGACACCCTGCGCAAGGTGCGGCCTGGCAACATCGAAGACGTGATCGCCATCATCTCGCTCTACAGGCCGGGACCGATGGACAACATCCCGGTCTATGTCCAGGGGAAGGAAGACCCCTCGACCATTCGCTATGATCACCCCGATCTGGAGCCCATCCTGAAGGCGACGTACGGCGTACCTGTGTATCAGGAGCAGGTGATGCGGATGGCTCAGGAGATTGCGGGGTATTCGCTCGGCGAAGCTGACCTCCTTCGCCGCGCCATGGGCAAGAAGAAGAAAGAGGAGATGGACAAGCAGCGGGTCCGTTTTGTTGAAGGCGCCGCCAAGCTGAAAGAAATCGATGCCGATCTCGCCAACTCGATCTTCGACACGATGGCCAAGTTCGCTGGCTATGGTTTCAACAAATCCCACGCCGCGGCCTATGCTGCGATCGGCTATCATACGGGCTACCTGAAGCGGCACTTCCCTGTGGAGTTTCTCGCCGCGTCCATGAGCCTGGACCTTCACAACACTGACAAGTTGGCCGCCTTCTTTCAGGAGGCCAAACGACTAAGCATTCCTGTAATAGCCCCTGACGTGACCACCTCCACGGCAGATTTCGACGTGCGAGACGGCGCGATTGTTTACGCGCTTGGCGCGCTGAAGGGCGTGGGGTTGGAAGCGATGAAGCACCTTGTGGAGGTGCGCGGAGCCGGCGGCGCATTCGAGAATCTCCATGAGTTTGCCGAGCGCGTCGATCCTCGCCAGGTCAATAAGAAGGCTTTCGAACAACTCGCCAAGGCTGGAGCCTTCGACACGCTGGAGCCCAGCCGCGCGCGGGCGCTTGCCGCCGCACCGGTTCTTGCTTCAGAAGCCAACCGTGCTGCGGAGGACCGTGCAGGCGGGCAGGGCGGTCTGTTCGGGGCCGAGGAAAGCGGCGTGCGCGCGCCGCTGCCAAGCGCGAAGGCCTGGAATGGCCAGCAGAAGCTCGACGAGGAGTTTCGCGCAATCGGCTTTTATCTGTCAGGCCATCCCCTGGACGATGTGCTCGGAAGCATTGATCGGGACCGCGTCACGCTCGCCCACGAAATCAGTGAACGGGCCGAAGATGGCCGCGCGTTGGAGCTTATCGGCATCGTCAGGGCGCGTGTGGAGAAACCTGCCCGCAAAGGCGGAAAGTTCGCCTTCCTGACCCTGTCTGACCCTACAGGCGAAGTTGAACTGATGGTCTATCCCGAAACGCTGAGCGAGGAGCGCGACAAGCTCAATGTGGGCGACGCCATCGCCATCACGACAAGTGTGCGTCGTAACGGGGATGAAATCCGGCTGGCTGCGGAAATCGTCAAGCCGATCGCTGTTGCGCGGGTTTCAAAGCGCAGCCGCGCCCTGCGCGTGCGGTTGGGGCCAGGCGCCGATCCGATCGATCTCGCCGCCATCGCCGAAGCGTTGAGGCAGAAATCCGGCGGCGAGCAAGGTGATCTCCACATCGAGATCCCGCTTGACGATGGCCGGGTCGTCACCCTCGCGCTTGAGGGGCGCTATCCCACAGACATCGGCGCGGTCCAGGCCCTGAAATCTGCTTCTGGTGTGGATCAGGTGATTGCCGCCTGAGAAACTCAGTGGCGCGCTGTTGCGCCTCCGGCGGAAACGTGTATAGCCACGCGCTTCAACCCCTGTGCACGGGCGCATCCGGTGCAGGGCGATCTGTGTTGATTGCCCCTGTTCCGCCCGTGACGGCCAACCGGATGGAGACACAAGATGGCCCTACCTGAATTCACGATGCGTCAGCTGTTGGAAGCCGGCGTCCACTTTGGACACCAGACCCATCGCTGGAACCCTAAAATGAAAGCGTACATTTACGGTGAGCGCTCTCATATCCACATCCTCGATTTGTCGAAGACCGTGCCGCTGCTGCATCAGGCGCTCGTCCAGGTGCGCGATACGGTGGCCAAGGGTGGCCGCGTTCTGTTCGTCGGCACAAAGCGCCAGGCGGCAGAGCCAATTGCTGAAGCCGCCCAGCGCTGCGCGCAATATTACATCAATCACCGTTGGCTCGGCGGCACGCTGACGAATTGGGAAACCGTTTCCAACTCGATCAAGCGCCTCAAAGAACTTCAGGCCATGTTCGAAAGCGGTGGCGGCGATGGCCTCACAAAGAAAGAGCTCCTGAACCTTGAGCGTGAGCGCGACAAGCTCGACCGCGCCCTTGGCGGTATCGCGAATATGGGCGGTCGCCCGGACCTAATGTTCGTGATCGACACGAACAAGGAAGCGATCGCCGTGAAGGAAGCGCGCAAACTGGGTATACCCGTCGTCGCGGTTGTTGATACCAATTGCGATCCCGATGACATCGACTTCCCGTTCCCGGGCAATGACGACGCCGCACGGGCCATCTCGCTTTACTGCAACCTCGTGGCTGACGCTGTGGTCGACGGCCTCGCAGAGTCCACCGCAGACCTCGGCATGGACCTCGGCGAGCTGGAAGACCTCGGCGATCTTGCTGAAGCCGATGCAGCTGCTGCCGACGTGGCTGAGCCTGCTGAAGCTGAGGCCGCGCCGGCCGAGACCGAAGAGGCTGTTGCAGACGGCGAAACGCCTGCTGCGACCTGATCCTGACACCCACCCGTTTTTCATCCTCCCAAAGGAAAGACTGATCCCATGGCTGAGATCACTGCCGCCCTCGTAAAAGGCCTGCGCGACAAGACCGGCGCTGGCATGATGGATGCGAAAAAGGCCCTCGTTGAAAGCGACGGCGACATGGAAGCCGCCGTTGACTGGCTGCGCGCCAAGGGCCTGTCCAAAGCTGCAAAGAAGTCAGGTCGTACGGCCGCTGACGGCCTTGTTGCCGTTGAGGTTTCTGGCGACGGCAAGACCGGAGCGGTTGTCGAGCTGAACGCGGAGACCGATTTTGTTGCCCGCAACGAGCAGTTTCAGTCGGCACTGGCAGGCATTGCCAAGACCGCTCTGGAAACGGACGGCTCGGTGGAAGCGCTCAAGGCTGCTGATGCGCCTGAAGGCGACGGTACTGTTGAAGATATGATCACGCGCATGATCGCGACGATCGGCGAGAACATCGCGTTGCGCCGCACCGCCCAGCTGAAAGCCGACGGCGCGGTGGCCACCTACATCCATAACGCTGAAACCGATGGCATGGGTAAGGTTGGTGTTCTGGTGGCGTTGAATGGCTCGGGTGATCTGGCAGACATCGGCCGGAAGGTTGCCATGCATGTTGCTGCCACAGCACCTGCCGCGGCCAGCACAGACGAACTTGATTCCGAACTCGTCGAGCGCGAAAAAACCGTGCTCACCGAAGAAGCACGTGCGAGTGGCAAGCCTGACAATGTCATCGAAAAGATGATCGAGGGCCGCATGAAGAAGTTCTACAAGGAGGTCGTCCTTGTCGAACAGCCTTTCGTGATGGATCCTGACAAGACTGTGGGTGCCTTCCTGAAGGACAATGGCGCCGAGCTGGTTGGTTTCGTTCGCTTTGCCCTGGGTGAGGGCATCGAAAAGGAAGAGGACGATTTCGCCGCCGAGGTCGCCTCTTTGTCAAAGAACACCTGAGGCAGCGCGTTCGCGCATCGCTGAAAAACGTGTCTGCAATGCCCGGCGCCCGATGACAGGGCGCCGGGAATCCTTTAGTGCAGGGGAAATCAACCGGAGCCCTGCCGATGACCGCGCCACTCGCAGCAGAGAACGCCTCGCTTGAATACAAGCGTGTTCTTCTGAAACTCTCCGGTGAGGCCCTCATGGGCGAGGCCGAGTACGGTATCGACATGGCCGTGTGCGAGCAATTCGCGCGCGAGATCGTGAAGGCAAAGTCCACCGGCGCAGAGATCTGTCTCGTCATTGGCGGCGGGAACATCTTCCGGGGCCTGGCGGGCGCGGCTCAGGGCATGGAACGCGCCCAGGCCGACAGCATGGGCATGCTTGCCACCATCATGAATGCGCTCGCCATGCAAAGCGCGCTTGAGAAAATGGGGCTCGATACACGCGTCCAGTCCGCCATTCCGATGCAGTCGGTTTGTGAACCTTACATTCGCCGCCGCGCCATCCGCCATATGGAAAAGGGCCGTGTTGTCATCTTCGCGGCAGGCACAGGCAACCCCTTCTTCACGACAGACACGGGCGCCGCGCTTCGGGCTGCGGAAATGGGCTGTGATGCCATGCTCAAGGGCACCCAGGTCGATGGTGTTTACACGGCCGATCCCAAGACCAATGCGGATGCCACGCGCTATGAGTCCCTTGGGTATCAGGACGTGTTGGCCAAGGACCTCCGGGTGATGGACGCATCGGCGGTCAGTCTCTTGAGAGACGTGAACATACCGATCGTTGTCTTCTCACTGCGCCAGGAAGGCGCCTTGCAAGATGTGCTACATGGGCGGGGGACCTATACAGTTATCAAGAACCAACCCAAAGTGACGTCATGAGTTTTGATATCAAAGACCTCGAACGCCGGATGGACGGTGCGTTGAACTCCCTGTCGGAGGAATTTTCCGGCCTGCGAACGGGCCGCGCGTCTGTGAACTTGCTCGATAGCGTCATGGTGCCTGCCTATGGCAGCACGGTGCCGCTCAATCAGGTCGGGTCCGTGTCTGTGCCCGATTCCAGAATGCTTGCAGTGAATATCTGGGACAAGTCAGTCGTGGGCGCCGCAGACAAAGCGATCCGGGATGCAGGTCTCGGCCTGAACCCTGTTGTTGACGGCACCAATCTTCGAATTCCGATTCCGCCCCTGAACGAAGAGCGCCGCCGCGATCTAACCAAGATTGCGGGCAAATATGCTGAGCAGGCGCGGATCGCCGTTCGCAATGTCCGCCGTGACGGCATGGATGCGCTCAAGAAGATGGAGAAGGATGGAGAGATCAGCGAGGACGAACAGCGTGGTCTGTCCGATGACGTCCAGAAGCTGACCGATCAGCACATCTCCCGCATCGATGAAGCCTTGAAAGGCAAAGAAGCTGAGATCATGCAAGTCTGATGTCGACACAGCCGGTCCCTGGCCCGGTTCCCGAGAAGGGGACCCGTGATGCCGCGCCGGAGCATGTTGCGATCATCATGGATGGCAATGGTCGCTGGGCCAAAGCGCGCGGTCTTCCCCGCGGCGCCGGCCATGAGCGGGGGGTCGAAGCGCTTCGCAGAACCGTTGAAGCGGCCCGTGACCTCAACATCAGATATCTGACAGTATTTTCTTTCTCGACGGAGAATTGGCGGCGTCCTGCGGGGGAAGTGAATGCCCTGTTTGGCCTGTTGCGCGCCTATGTCCGCCGCGACCTGGATCGTTTGAAGCGCGACGGCGTGCGGGTGCGCGTTGCGGGAACGCGGGAAAATTTGCCTGATGATCTGCGCGAGCTTGTGGACCGTGCTGAGCGGGAAACACGTGACAATACACGCTTCCATCTCACCGTGGCCTTCAATTATGGCGGACGGGAAGAGCTTGTGCGAGCCACCCAATCGCTTGCAGACGACGTCGCCAATGGCCGTCTGATGCCACACCAGATCAACGAGGGTCTCATCGCCTCCAGGCTCGACACAAGCGAGATCCCCGACCCAGATCTTTTGATCCGCACCAGTGGTGAGCGGCGCTTGTCGAACTTCCTTCTCTGGCAATGTGCCTATGCGGAAATGGTGTTCACGGATGTGCTCTGGCCCGACTTCGGCGAAGACGCGCTGAGCGAAGCCGTGAACGAATATGCGCGCCGGGAGCGCCGTTATGGGGCGGTCAGCGCTGGAGCCTCGTGAGACGATGGCCGATGGCGCGGTCAGACGGCGCAGTCGCAGCGAGCTGACACTGCGTGTCATTTCGGCCGTGCTGCTTATCCCTTTTGCGCTGTTTGTCGTTTATCAGGGCGGCTGGTGGCTTGCTGCAGGCAGCGCCGTCTTCGCCGCTGTCATGGGGTTTGAGTGGTGCCGAATGGCGGGCCAGGGCCCCATCTGGCTGGCGGCCATCGGCCTGGCAGCCATAAACCTCTACTTCGGAATATCTGATACCTTGATCGTAAGCCTCGCTTTGACAGCGTTTGCATTGGTCTTCGGCCTTCTGCATGGACGCCGCTTTGCCTTGGCTGCTTTTGGAATGCTGTATACCGGAGGATTGCCCTTTGCCCTGCAGGTCCTGCGGGAAGGTGGTCCCTGGGAGGGCCAGGCTGCAGCGCTCATTCTCATGGCCATAGTCTGGGCCTCTGACTCGGGCGCCTATTTTGCCGGGCGAGGGTTCGGCGGACCCACCCTCAGCGCCGACAGTCCGAACAAAACCTGGAGCGGCGCGGTCGGGGCGATCGTCTGTTCCGTGCTTTCGGGCGCGATCGCGGCGGGCCTGATGGACGCCAGCCTGCTGGTCTGGCTCATTTTCGGTGCGGCGCTCTCGATTGTGGCCCAGCTTGGCGACCTCTTCGAATCTCAGATCAAAAGGCGGTTTGGCGTAAAAGATGCGTCGGGACTGGTCCCCGGCCATGGCGGCATCATGGACCGCGTTGACGGATTGGGCGCCGTCTGCGTTGTTGCCGTCGCCGCGTTCCTCGCCATTCCGGGTTTGTCGGCAGCCTTGGGATTCTAGATGCTCGTGACACAGCCAAAACGTATTTCGATTATGGGCGCGACGGGATCGATCGGGCGTTCCGCTGCCGATGTCGTTCTCCACGCCAATGCTGAGTCGCCTGATCCGGTTTTCGAGATCGAAGCACTGGTTGCCGGAAGCAACGTGGATGAGCTTGTCTCGCTTGCACGCGTATTGAAGCCCTCCATCGCCGTGATTGCAGATGAGACTGCGGGTGAGGCGTTGGCGGAAGGGCTTGCAGACTTCGGCATCGAATCAGCTGCGGGGGAGCTCGCCGCAATCGAGGCGAGACCCGCAGAGCCAGAGATCGCAGCGAGTAGCGTATCGCAGGGGCGGGTAGCTGCCTCGATTGCGGCGAGCTCCCCCGCAGCTGATTCGATGCCGAAGTCTGCAAGCCC
>JBCBGD010000032.1:0-15730 GCA_038527085.1 Pseudomonadota bacterium
CAGGCCCGTACGGGCGTGACATGCCCCAGACAGACCGTTTTTCCATTTGAGACGGTCCAAATCTGTATCTAAGATGGTGTCTGCTGATGCGCGCAGGACCGGTTTCCGGCGCCGCCTTGGCGGCTTGACTGCAGACAGGCTAGAACTGTCACGCTCAAGTAGAGCGCCGCCGACAACATCCCAGAACAGGGCCCTGTCGGACCCCTCATCGCTCAAGCGCACATGAAGGTCTGCCGCGACACGCAAGCCTGCGTCCAGGGCACCCACCGCGTGGTCCAACATGAAAGCGTCGTAAATCTCGTAATTCAAACCGAACCTCTCGGAGAATTGTTTGCGTTCTGAGTGTTCTACGCCTGACGTCGCCATCTGGATCAGGGGTTGCGACTTGTATTGCAGAAGGCCGCGCACTAGCCTTTGAAGCAGTTCTCGGAGACCCCCAAATGACCATTCATTCGTCTGTCGTGGACGCCATCGGAAACACCCCGCTGATCAAGCTGAGGCGTGCGTCTGAAGAGACCGGCTGCACAATTCTCGGCAAGGCCGAATTTCTCAATCCGGGCCAGTCGGTGAAGGACCGCGCCGCATTGGGGATCATTCGCGACGCCGAAGAGTCAGGTCGCCTGAAGCCAGGTGGCACGATCGTAGAGGGCACGGCTGGAAACACGGGGATAGGACTCGCCATGGTCGGCAACGCGCTGGGATACAGGTCCGTGATCGTGTTCCCGCGCACGCAGAGCCAGGAGAAAAAGGACGCGATCCGCCTGTTCGGAGCCGAGCTGATCGAAGTCGATGCCGTCCCCTACGCGAATCCAAATCACTATGCGCGCTACAGCGGCAAACTTGCCGAAGAGCTCAACGCATCGGAGCCGAACGGCGCGATCTGGGCCAACCAGTTCGACAATACGGCCAACCGGAAAGCTCACTACGAGACCACTGGACCTGAAATCTTCGAACAGACAGATGGCAAGGTCGACGGCTTCATTTGCGCTGTCGGTTCGGGCGGAACGCTTGCAGGCGTTGCCCAGGCCCTGCGCGAGCGCAAGCCGGACGTGAAGATTGGCCTGGCGGATCCCGGCGGTGCATCGCTTTACAACTACTATGCCCATGGCGAGCTGAAGTCGGAAGGTACCTCGATTACCGAAGGCATTGGCCAAAGCCGGATCACAGCAAACCTCGAGGGCCTTGAAATCGATCATCCTTTCCGCCTGACAGACGAGGAGGCACTCGAAATCCTCTTCCGGCTGGTGCGCGAGGAAGGCCTTTGCCTTGGCGGCTCAGCAGGCATAAACATCGCAGGGGCGATCGCTTTGGCCAGGGAGCTCGGCCCCGGCCACACCATCGTGACGATCCTCTGTGACTATGGGAACCGGTACCAGTCCAAGCTGTTCAATCCAGAGTTCCTTAGATCAAAGAATTTGCCTGTGCCAGACTGGATGGAGGATTGAGCCATGGCGTTGGAAGCACCCGATCCCCTCGTCTCAGCCACCTGGTTGAAAGATAATATCACAGCGCCTGACCTGCGCGTGATCGAAGCCACCTGGTATCCTGGTTTTCACGAGAAAGCCGGACAGGCGCGGGGCGACTACGAAGCGGGCCACATTCCCGGCGCGGTCTTCTTCGACATCGACGAGATCAAAGACCCAGGGTCGGACTTGCCTCACATGCTGCCCGACACGATCCTGTTTTCCTCACGCGTCAGGAAGATGGGCATTGGAGACGGCAATCGCCTTGTCATTTATGACCGAAACCAGTTCATGGCGTCGGCCCGCGTCTGGTGGACCCTGCGCGTGATGGGTGTGAAGGACGTCATGGTGCTGGATGGCGGATTGCAGGCCTGGGAGGCGGCGGGCGGTGAGATCGAAGACATGCCCCCGGTCGCGGTCGAGCGGCACTTTACAGCCCGGCTGCGCAGCGATCTGGTGAAATCCCTGGACCAGGTCCAGGCGGCCTTGGAAGACGGCGCCACACAAGTGATCGACGCACGCTCGCCAGGGCGTTTTTCAGGTACAGAGCCTGAGCCGCGCTCAGACCTGAAGTCGGGTCATATGCCTGGCGCGAGAAATGTGCCAGCAGGATCGCTCCTGCAGCCGGACGGGACGATGAAGTCAGCTGAGGAATTGAAGGCGCTGTTTTCCGTTTCCGATGCGCCCATCATCACGACCTGCGGGTCAGGCGTCACGGCGTCCACGCTCGCACTCGCCTTGGCCCGCATTGGCCGCGAAGACGTGGCCGTCTATGACGGGTCGTGGACGGAGTGGGCCTCCAGCGAGGGTTGCCCGATTGAGACCGGCCCTGCAAATTGAGCGAGAAGAAGCTCTCCACCCGCATCATTCACACACGTGATGCCCGCCTGACGCCGCCGACCGTCAATCCACCCGTCGAGCGTGCCTCGACAGTCCTCTTCTCCGATCCCGATGCGCTCTATGCTGACAAACCCAGCTATGGGCGCATGGGCCTGACAGTGCACAGGGAGCTTGAGGCGGCGCTTTGCACGCTGGAGGCTGCCGAGCAGGTCAGGTTGGCCCCCAATGGGCTAGGCGCCTGCGCACTGGCGATCGCCAGCCTTGTGGACGCGGGCGACCATGCACTGATTTCAGACAGCCTCTATGGCCCGACGCGGCGCTTTTGCGAGCGACGCCTGAATGCCATGGGCGTGAGTGTCACCAGGTTCGATCCGCGCGCGACGCCAGAAGACCTTGGGCCCCTCGTCCAACCATCAACGAAGGTCATTTTCCTTGAAAGTCCCGGCTCGCTCACCTTTGAACTCCCCGACACACGCGCAATTGTAGACTTTGCGCGATCGAAAAGCCTCGTCACGATCATGGACAACACCTGGGGTGTGGGCGTCTATCACAAGCCGCTCGAACTCGGCGTCGATGTCTCTGTGCAAGCGCTGACCAAATATGTGGTGGGCCACGCAGACGCTTTTGGCGGCGCAGTGTGCACACGCGATCGCGGCCTTGCCGCCAGGATCGCCGCCTGCAGTGAGGATTGGGGCATCTCTCTGGCGCCCGATGACGCCTACCAAGCCCTGCGCGGTCTCCGGACACTGGAAACGCGGCTGAAGCAACACGAAGCCACAGGGCTTGAATTGGCCCGCTGGCTGGAGAACCGACCCGGAGTGCGCAGTGTGCTCCACCCAGCCCTCGCCTCACACCCTGATCATCATATCTGGTTGCGCGATTTCACAGGTGCATGCGGCCTCTTTGGTGTGGTGCTCGAGCCTGTGCCGGACGGCGCTCTGACGCAAATGCTGAAGGCCATGCGCCTCTTCGGCATGGGCTTTTCCTGGGGCGGATTCGAAAGCCTGCTTATCCCTTGCGACGCACAGCTCAAGCGGACTGAAACGCCCAGCGATCTGGGAGGCCCACTCATCCGCATCCATGCGGGGCTGGAAGCTCCAGGCGACCTGATCGCGGATCTCGAGACAGCCTTGGCGGCACTCACATGAACGATTGAAACCGGATAATCGCTGGAACGATCAACACACCCAGAAGCACCGGGAACACGAACAGGATCAGCGGCACCGTCATCTTTGCCGGCAGCGCCATCGCCTTTTCCTCCGCCATCAGCATCCGCCTTTGGCGCATGTCGCTAGAGAAAATCCGCAGTGTTTCACCGAGGCTTGTGCCCATTTCTTCAGACTGGCGCAGCATCGTGGCCAGAGAGCCTGCTTCTTCCAGCCCCACGCGGTCTGCAAAGGCACGCCATGCGGCCTTCCTTGCTCGCCCCGCGCGCATCTCGAGCGCAAGAGTCTTCAGGTTCAAGGAAAGCTCGAGATGGCGCATTTCCAGTTCTTCGGACACACGCAAGACGGCCGCATCCAGACTCAGCCCGGCCTCAACACAGGCGACGAGGAGGTCCATCATATCCGGAAAGCCGTCAGAGCATTCACGCTCGGCCCGCTCGATCCGCTTGTCCACGATGATACCGGGAAGCGCCAAACCAAAGACCGCTGCAAAGCCCATGGCGGCGAGTGGGAACCAACCTGGGAGCTCATAGCGGTCCAGGAATGGCAGGGCGAAAAGGACCAACACTGGAAAGACCACCAGGCCGACGAGCCGTGCGCCGTAGAACAGCGCCACGGCGTTAGGGTGGGTATGGCGCGCTCTGAGAAGCCGGAAGCGTATGGCGTTGGTCTCATCGACATTTGTCGGCAAGGCGCGTTTCGCGACCTCACCGATGCGATCTGCAAGCGGCGTGGCGGCCTTGCCGGTAAGGCTTACCTCTTTCTGCTTGCGCGTTCCCAGCAGGCGCGACCCAATCTGCTCATCGATGCCCGCCGCACGGGCAATGAAGAACAGACCTGGCGCGGCCACGAGCAACGCAAGCGCAAAGAGCAACGCGCCAATGTTCACGGAGGAAAACAAGTCAGCCATCACATCAAAACCTGAAATTGATCATGCGGTTCATGATGACGTTGCCGATCAGCATCCAGATGCCAAAGCCGACCATGCAGTATTTGAACAGCTTCTCACCCGCCACGAGGCCATAGAATTCCGGGCGAAGCAGGTGCACCGCGCCCATGACGACAAAAGGCGCCGCCGTCAGGATCAGCGCCGATGCCCGTCCCTCTGCAGACGCTGCTTTGACCTTCAATCTGAGGGTTTGGCGCTCGCGAACGGTCGACGCGTTTGTCTTCAGCAGGTCGCAAAGATTACCACCGGTGCGCTCCTGCAGGCGCACTGTCGCGGCGAAAAGGTCAATGTCAGGATCGCCCGCACGCGTGGCGAGGCGCTCTACGGCCTTTGTGAGAGAAAAGCCATACGCCATCTCATCTGCGGCCATGCCGAACTCGGTCCCGATCGGATCCGGCATCTCACGCGCAACAAGGGAAATTGCGCCCGGCACGGGGTGGCCCGCCTCAAGGCTTCGCACCACGATCTGCAAGGCATCGGGCAACTGCTTTGCGAGCGCTTTGGCCCTGCGCCCGGCCACAAACTTCAGCGCAAAGATGGGGGCCAGTGCGCCGACAATGATGCCTGCACTGACCGCCACGGGCGCCATAGGTAGTCGCCAATAAATCACCCCGCCGACAACAGCGCCGAGCGCGATGGAGTACACCGCCCACTGCACGGGACGAAAGGTGAGGCCCGACCTCAAAACCAGCCGGTTGAACCATTTCACCGCAAGCCGGAAGTTGCCATCCTCATCCAGCGCCCTCTGGCGGCGCAATTGGACGATCAGCTCAGCCGTGCTCTCGGTCTTCTCCTTGAACATGAGCCGCCGGTTCATCGTCCGGCGGGTCTGAGCGGCACTGAACAGGCCCGCGCAAGCGGAGATGAAGAGCAGCGCGGCACCGACGCCAATGACAAGCGCCAGCATCGCCCTCGGGCCGAGCGTTCCCGGATCAGGAAGGAAGGCCGATACGTCCATGGCGCTAGAGCGCGGTTGCTGGGTCAAAGATGCTGTCGGGCAGGTGCACACCCCGCCGGTTCATCTCATCGAGGAACTTTGGGCGGATGCCCGTGGCCCGGAAGCTGCCATGCACCTTGCCATCATCATCGGTGTGGCTGCGCTCGAACTTGAAAATCTCCTGCATCTGGACGATGCGGCCTTCCATGCCGGTGATCTCTGCGATCGAGATGACCTTTCGCGAGCCGTCGGACATGCGCGTGGCCTGAACGATCAAGTTCACAGCTGCCGCGATCTGGCCGCGGATTGCATCCTCTGAGATCTTCAACCCGCCCATGGCCACCATCTGCTCAAGACGTGTGATCGCATCGCGCGGGTTGTTGGCGTGGATCGTTGCCATGGAGCCTTCGTGGCCCGTGTTCATCGCCTGCAGCATGTCAAAGGCTTCTTCGGAACGCACCTCGCCAAGGATCACGCGGTCGGGGCGCATACGAAGGGCGTTCTTCACCAGTTCGCGCTGCTTGATCTCGCCCTTGCCTTCAATGTTTGGCGGGCGCGTCTCCATCCGCGCGACATGCGGCTGCATGAGCTGGAGCTCGGCTGCGTCCTCGATCGTGATGAGGCGTTCCTTGTGGCTGATGCTGGCCGACAGTGCGTTCAGAAGGGTCGTCTTCCCTGAGCCGGTACCGCCAGAGATGATGGTCGACGCCCGGCACTTTACAGCGCCAGAAATGAAATCCGCCATCGCTTGGGGCATCGCGCCAAAACCAACTAGCTTGTCGATCGTCAGCGGGTTTTTCTTGAATTTCCGAATTGATACGAGCGGCCCATCGATCGCCACGGGCGAGATCGCGGCATTCACCCGAGAGCCGTCTGCGAGGCGCGCGTCCACCAGGGGCTGGCTTTCATCCACGCGGCGACCAACGCCTGCCACAATCCGGTTCACGATCCGCAGCAGGTGATCATTATCCGCAAAACGGACAGGCGCGAGCTCCAACTCGCCCCCGCGCTCGATGTAGACCTGCTCAGCGCCATTGATGAGGATGTCTGCGATGGCGTCATCCTTTAGGAGCGGCTCGATCGGCCCCAGCCCCGTCATCTCATCGAAAACGGCATCGGCGAATTGCGCCGTTTCGGCGGCCGATAGGGCAAGTTCCTCGCTGCGGATGATCTCCTGGACAATCGTGCGCACCTGCCCGCGAAGCTGGTCCTCCTGCAGCCGCTCAATCGCGCTGAGGTCGAGTTCATCAATCAGTCGGGCATGGATGCGCAGCTTGGCATCCAGCATCTGGGTTTCCCGGTCACGGGCTGCTGTGTCGACGGCCGCGACCGGGGCGGGCTCCGCCTGCCGATGGTCGTCTTCGACCGCAAGGCTTGGAGCCTCTTGTTCAAGCGCGTTGGAAAAGAACCGTCCCATTATGCTGCTGCCTGCACGATGGGCACATCTCGGGACGCAAGGACCGCCCGTGTGACTTCATCAACATCCTTTACCAGTGGGCTCTTCGGCTTGGCCTGCGCGACCGGCATGCCGAGGTTCACCGCCATCCTCGCATGCTCCCAGTCGGAGCGAATGGAATGGTCAATCTGGCGATGGATCGCGCGTTCGGCCTTCTCGACGGGGAAGCTGTGGCGGTGGCTTCGCTTTGCGAACATGCGGTTCAGCAACAGCCGAGTGGGATGACCCGTTCGCAGCAAATCTATCTCGCGGCAAAGGTCGCCCGCCGCGTGCAGGCTTGGCACGGTCAGTTCGCTGACAACAAAGACCTCATCGACCGCGCCAAGGACTGTGTCCGTCCAGGGTGTGCGGTGCCGCGGGACATCAACGATCACTTGGTCAAACATCGAGCACGCCACGTCGAGCAACTGCAGGACACAGGCCTTCTGCGCGGTTTCCTCGGCTTGAGGGTTGCGCGCGGCAGCCATCAGAAAGATGCCCTTGGGGTGTTCATACGCATACGCCGACAGCAAGCTGGCATCGATGCGCTCAGGCGAGCCCGACAGGGCGGAAACATCGAGCTTGCGTTCAGCGTCCAGAAACGAAGCGCTCATCCCGTCACAGAGATTGAGATCAATCAGGCACACCCGCCAGGAGGGGCGTTGGCGGAGCGCAGCAAACGCCATTTCAATCGCGAGGGTCGTGACCCCTGCCCCGCCGACTGCGCCGCGCAGAGCCCAGCAGGTAGCGCCTTGGGCGTCCGCGCTGCCGTCCACGCCAGATTGAAGTTGGCCCGCCAGCCGCCCAGCAGCAGCTAGAATATCGGGCACGGTCGCGTCGGCGTCCAAAACGTCTGACGCGGCAAACCGAAAGAGGCTGCGCACAGCGGACGTAGGCAAGTCGCGCCCGATCAGGAGCATCGCGCAATCGGGTCGGCGCAGCGCGTAGGCCTCAAGCAGGCCATCGCTGCCCGGCTGGCTGTAGTCGACCACGATGAGCCGGCCAGGAAGCTCGCTCGTGGCAGGCGACTGGGCGACCAGCGTAAGGGAGGACCAGGCCACGCCGTCGCTGCTGAGCGCCTCGCAGCGTTTGTTTTCAACCAGCGCGGCTGGATGAAGCTCGGGAGATAT
This sequence comes from Pseudomonadota bacterium, assembly GCA_038527085.1. GTDB lineage: Bacteria > Pseudomonadota > Alphaproteobacteria > Caulobacterales > Hyphomonadaceae > UBA5336. The sequence goes on from JBCBGD010000032.1 coordinate 7,921, forward strand.
GCCGGACATCATTGGGATGGTCCTCCGGCGGGCTTTGCTTTGCTTTCACGCAAGGCAGCGACTGCATTCGCTCCCGTGCTGCCTTGTCCGCCATCGATCGCCTTCCGGTTAGGCACTGTTGCGTCACGCACGGAGTGCAGCTGGATATTGTGCTCGGTTGCCCCGCCCAGCAGGCTGACATCGCGATAGTCATGGCTGGCGCAGGCCGCCAGAACAGGAACCAGTGCCGTCATCAGGCCAGTTTTGATCGCGGTCTTCATGGTTGGCCTCCGAGGAAGGGTTGAGCAGATCCTGCGGCCACGGTGCGTCCTTCGAGGAAGATTTCCCCAGGCGACGGCGCGTCGAACGCGTCCAGGGGCGTTGCAATATCGTCGATGTGCGGCGCGGGCTGAACAAGCCGGGGCGTGACGATGATCACGAGCTCGGTTTCACGCTGCTGGTAACGGCGTGAGGCAAAGAGCGCGCCTATGATGGGCACATCGGCGATCCAGGGCGTGTTTGCAGTGTCGGTCTCGAAGCTGTTTTGCAAGAGGCCCGCGATCGCAAAGGCCTGGCCGTCGCGCAGCTCAACTTTTGTGTTGGCCCGGCGCACGGACAGGGCCGGAACGCTCACCCCAGCGCTGCGCACACCGTTGCGGGTGTCAAGTGCGCTGACCTCAGGCGCGACCTCAAGGTTGATTAACCCGTCGCCGAGAACGGTGGGCGTGAATTCAAGCTGCACACCGAATTCGCGATATGTTATCGAGACGCTTCCTTCATCTGTCTGCACGGGGATGGGTATTTCACCACCGGCCAGGAAACTCGCCTTGTCACCCGACATGGACATCAGATTCGGGCTGGCCAGAGTGCGGATCATGCCACGCGATTCCAGGGCACTCAGCGTGACGTCGATGTTCTCGGTGCCGATATTGGTGAACGTGGCCACCGTTTTGCCCGCCAGACCCGACAGCAGCCCACCAGGCGAATCTGCGGCGACATCATTTGCATCGAAGCTGTTGCCGAAACCGATTTCGCGGACGATGTCGCGACCGGCTTCCACAAAGCGCACCTCAAGCATGACCTGCTGGCTCTCGCGGATCGTCAGCCCGTTGGCCACCCCGCCAGGCACATGCCTCTCGGCGACTTGGAGGATCATGTCTGCTGCTGCGGCCGTGGTGACCTTGCCATCGACAAAGATGCCGTCATGGACCGGGTAAATGGTGATCTGCTCGCCTGGTAGCAGGCTGTCGAGATCGCGGCGCAGGGCATCCAGCCCCATGGTCACGTCCAGCGTGATCATCTCCACGACCTGACCATCATCATCATAGAGCAGGATGGTCGTTGCGCCCGGGCGAAGGCCGCGCACCAGAAAAGACCTGTCGGTCGTTACCATCGTCTCTGCGATCGCCGGATCGGACAGGACGATCATCGAGAAAGGCTCGTCTGTCTGGACAACGGTCGAGCGGCTTTTCTCAAGCGTCAGGACCGGAGCGCCGTCCTCAGCCTTCAGTTCCGTCCAGGCCTCGGCGCGCTGGCTGAACAAAAGCGCGATCAGGGCGATGACTGCAGCAAAGACCTGTCTCATGGCTTGGCTCCTTGCATCAGATCGACGGGGCCGCCCTCTTCAACAGGCGCAGTGACAACTGACACCGCCGAACCGTGCACAACTTTCACCTGGGCGGTTTCAGGCCGTGCAGGCGGCGGCGCGCGCCGGATCGTTCGAACAACCGGGCGGCTCGCGCGTGGTGGAGGGGTGGCGTCGGCGGCCTCGTCCTTGTCATCGTCAGCGGCGGCTTCGACTTCAGCCTTGCCGATCAGGGCCAATCCGATACGGCTCTCGCGCGCCACAGCGGTAATGCGTTGGGCATCAGCGGGCTTCAGCGCAATTGTCACGAGGCTGGCGGGCAAGGCGCCTTCCACCTCGGCGCCCATGAACTGGTCGACCCCTAGAACGAGAACGTTATCGATGAGCGGACGCGCCGAGAATGCTTCAGGCCCGGTCTTCCCAGGCTGGGGGATGTAGGAAATCAGGTCCACGCGATCGCCGGGCAGGACGAAACCTGAGACGTTGGTTACGTTGGTCACGCTGATAGACACAGCGCGGAAGCCTTCCGGAATGTCCCGAGACAACATTCGCCGCGGAGCCGTGTCTCCAATCTTCGAGGCCATGAGTGGCTCGCCCGCCATCAGGGGCGCCTGCGCGATCCGCGGGGCGCCGCTGGCTGAGAGAAGCTCGCTCTCGCTGCGCAGGCTGCCCACAGGCGCAAGTTCGACGGGCCAATCCACCGATTTCACCTGTGTGGCCAAGACAGGCTCTCCAACTTCAATATTTTCTTCGAGCACCAGGACGCTCACCGTTTGCACCGGCGCGGCTGCGGAAACTTCACGCACAGCCTGGGGTTTCGACTCAGGTCCATCAGCCTGGCCCGACCGCAAGATCACAAATGCCAGGATGCCGAGAACGACCGACAGGCCCAGGCTGATCGCTGGGAGATACTTCATCATTTCCGCCCCAATCACGAATTCTTCGCATTGATTGAGGGTCAGGCTTATCGCAAACGCGATAAACTGTGCTGAAGATGACCGCCAGAAGTCTTTCGGATGCATCGACGCCTGATTAACCAAAAACTGCGCTTGGCCTGTCGATGAATACTGGCATGCTGGCGGTGACAGCCTATAAGCGGGCCATCATGAAATCTCTGCTCAGAAATCCTGTTGTGGCTCGCTTGCTCGGCTATGCCATCTGGGCGTGGATGGCGCTGGTCGGGCGCACTGTGCGCTGGACGATTGAGGGCAAATCCCCGATGGAAGCCGCTTGGGAAGCTGATCGAGGTCTCCTGGTCGCGGCATGGCATGAACAGATCCTGCTGCTGCCCTCAGGTTGGACTCGTTATCTGAGATCCCTGAAGCCGCGCCCTGGCGGCGTGTCCATGCTGGTGTCCCTGTCGAGAGACGCCGAGCCCGTGGCCCGGGCGCTCGACCATCTCGGCATCGATACGATCAGAGGCTCGAAAGCCAACGCCAGGAAGCGCGACAAGGACAAGGGCGGGGTGCGCGCCATCGCTGAGGCGCTGAGGCTCCTGAAAGCCAATGGCACGCTTTGCGTGACGCCGGATGGTCCAAGGGGGCCAGCGAAGCAAGTGAGTGACGGCCCCTTGCTGCTGGCCAAGCGCTCAGGCGCTCAGGTCGTCACCTATGCGCTCTGTGTCTCTAATCAGTCGCGCTTGAAAAGCTGGGACAGGATGGTCGTGCCTCGCCCGTTTGGACGCGGCGCTATCGTCTTCGGTGAACCGATTGATCCGACAGATCTGTCGGCAGAAGGATTGAGGGCCGTGCTCCAATCCAGTCTCGATGCGGCAAACGCCAGGGCCCAGTCGCTCATCGGGCCGGCCGGCCCCTCACCCGAGACCGTGAGAGATGCTGCGTGAGTCTGGGCCAGTTTTTGTACACGGCAGCCACATGGGGACTATCGCCGCTCGTGCCGGTTCTCCTGTCGCGCAGGTCCCGGCGCGGTAAGGAAGACCCTGCGCGCCTCAATGAGCGCCTCGCGCGCGACCTCACCGAGCGCCCCGTCGGCCGACTTGTCTGGATGCATGGGGCCAGCGTGGGTGAGAGCCAGATCCTGCTCGGCTTCGCCGACCAGATGAGCCAGCTCGATGGCGACATGCGCTTCCTCTTCTCCTGTCAGACGCTCACGGCATCCCGGCTGATCACCGATCGGAAGCCTGATGGCAGCCTTCACCAGATGGCTCCCGTCGACACGCCCGCCATTGCGCGCCGCTTCCTCGACCATTGGCACCCCGACCTGGCCATCTTCGCTGAAGGAGAAATCTGGCCCAATCTTCTGCGAGAGGCGCGCAGACAGGGCGTACCTTCAATTCTGGCCAACGCCAGGATGACAGAGAAAAGCCAGCGCAGCTGGGCGCGGTGGCCCACCCTCGCCCGGAACCTTTTCGGAGGCTTCGATCTGATCCTGCCTGCTGACGACAAGACTGCGTCCTCGATGAAAGCGCTGGCTGGCAAGCCCGTACAAGCCCCGCACAACCTGAAGCGCGGGCTCCCTCCTCCGCCGGTCAATTCGTGTGAGGTCCAAACACTCAAGCGCGATTTCGTGGCGGGTCGCCCGTGTATCGTTGCCGCCTCGACCCATCCCGGCGAAGAGCGATTGGTGCTGGATGCGATAGGCGGGTTGAACGACGATGTCGTGCTTGTCCTTGTGCCCCGCCATCCGGAACGAGGTGCAGAGGTTTCCGAGTTGCTCTCGAACCGTGGCCTGAACTTCTCACGCAGAAGCCTTGGCGAAAACGCCGATGCCCATACAAGCGTGCTGCTCGCTGACACCATTGGAGAAATGGGGCTGTGGTTCGCCCTGGCCGACGCAGTGTTCCTCGGAGGCGCCAGCGTTGAAGGCATCGGTGGACACAATCCTATCGAGCCGCTTCAGCTTGGCAAACCAGTTGTGACGGGCCCCCATGGCTTCAATTTTCAAGATCTTTTCGATGACCTCCAATCCACGGATTTGCTCACCATCGCGCGAGATGGCGATGAACTTGCCCGGTGCCTCAGAGACTTCGCTGACGGCACAGCCAGACTCCCCGAGAGCGCGCTCGCCTCGTTTCTGAATGAGGCCAAAGGGCCGCTCAAGGCCGCGGCAAGGGACGCGCTGGCTCTGCTGAACGAGCGAGCCGAGGCATGAAGGCGCCCCATTTCTGGACCGGCGGTCTCGATCCCAAATCACGCGAGGCCGCGCCGCTGACGCGGATGCTGCTTACGCCGCTCGAGTCGCTTTACATCTGGGGCTTCATGCGCCGCTGGCGCCGAGCTCAGCCAGCGCCTGCGCCGGTCCCCATAATCTGCATCGGCAACGTGACCGTGGGCGGCGTGGGCAAGACGCCCATCGTGGCGTTGGTCCGTGAACGCCTGACAGACATGGGCTACCGCGCCGCAACCCTTTCGCGAGGCCATGGCGGGCGGCTGAAAAATCCCACCCGAGTGGATACAGACCAGCACACGGCACAGGATGTGGGCGATGAGCCCCTGATGTTGGCGGCCTCAGGTGAGACCTGGATCGGGCGGGACCGCGCCTCGGCGGCGACCGTCATGGCTGAGGCGGGTGTCGAGGTGATCGTCATGGATGACGGCTTCCAGACGCCGTCGGTCGAGAAGACGCTCTCCTTTCTTGTGATCGATGGAGATGCCGGGTTCGGCAATGGCTATTGCCTGCCAAAGGGGCCGATGCGCGAGCCGTATGACACGGCCAATGCCCGCGCTGACTACAGGATCATTGGGGGCAGCGGCGACGCGCTTCCTGCAGCGCTCAAGGACGGCGCCCTACGCGCGCGACTCGTGCCGAAAGTCACCCCGCCTGAAGGACCACTGGTGGCCTTTGCTGGCATCGGTCGGCCGCGGAAAGTCTTCGACAGCTTGCGCGAGGCTGGCGCGGATCTGCGCGACGGCGTCGGCTTCGAAGATCACTATGTCTACACCCAGTCCGATATGGATTTTCTCCGCAAGCTGGCCGCGGACCATGGCGCGCGCCTGATCACCACCGAGAAAGACTTCGCTCGTCTTCCGAAAGACTGGCGCGAGGGTATCCTGACCTGGCCCGTGGCGATGGACTTCGGCAAAGACCTTGAAAAGCTGGACGCCGCCTTGAAGCGCGCCGTAGAGGGGTTCGGCAATGGCAACTGACCCCAAAGGATACGTCCGGCCAAAGGACATCGACAACCGCTCCACCTTCTGGCAGCGCGTCCAGTGGCGGCTGGAGGCGGTGGCCTGGGACGTGATCTACTGGGCACCGATGAAGGCTCTCGGGCCGGACAGCGCGTCGAATTTCGGCGGCTGGCTCTTCCGCAAGCTTGGCCCGCGGCTTTCCCAACACAAGACGGCGATGCGCAACATCGCGATGGCCTTTCCCGACTGGCCAGAGGCGAAAGTGCGAGAGACCGCGTTGGCCGCCTGGGAGAGCGCAGGGCGCACGGCAGGCGAGCTTCCCCACCTCCCGAAAATCCATCCCTATGAAGGCGACCGCGTTGAGGTGGTCGGCGCGGAGCGGCTGGACGCCATCCGCGAAAGCGACCAGGGCGCGGTGATGGTCTCTGGCCATTTCGCGAATTGGGAAGTGATGGCGGCGGTGATCTGTCGGCGACCGGTCGACTGTCTCGTTACCTATCGCATGCTGAACAACCCCCATATCGACCGGCGGATCAATGCGGTGCGCCAGGCCTATGGCATTGGCGTGCTGGCGCCGAAGGGGCTCGGCACGCGCGAACTGATGCGCGCGCTGCAAGCCGGGCGCGCCGTGGCGCTGATGAACGACCAGAAATTCAACACAGGGCTTGCCCTGCCCTTCCTTGGCCACGAGGCGATGACCCAACCCGGCCCCGCCCGCCTGGCGCAAAAATACAAGGTGCCCATCGTGCCCGTTTCAACGGTGCGAATAGGGCCGGCCCGCTTCCGCGTGACCATCCACGACCCGATCGAACAGCCCGAGACGGGCGATGCGTCAGAAGACCTTGAGGCGACGGTGCGGGGCATCAACGCGTTCCTCGAAGCGCGGGTGAAAGAACAGCCCGGCCAATGGTTTTGGCAGCACAGACGCTGGCCAAAGGACGCCTGGAAAAAGGCAGGCGTGGTGTGAGATTTCACAAATTGACGCAACGCCACCAATGCTTCAACCTGACCAACACTTCAATGGGAGCGATCAATGAGATGTATTGGGCTAATTGCCATAGGATTCACGCTGCTCGCCGGAACTGCGCTAGCGCAAGAGGACACCACGTCGCCTTCCGATGACCAGACAGATCAGCCTCTTATTCAGGATGAAATCCAAGTGTCCGATACAGCTCCAGAGCAGGCTGACGAAAATGACGATTATTGGCAACAAGTCACATGCAGACAGCGCGAAACGACGGGGTCCCGAATACGCTCGCGTAAGGTCTGTGCAACCAATGCTCAGTGGCGCGCTCGCCAAGAAGAAATTCGGCGCGGCCTCTCGAGTGGCATGGCAGGACAAAACTGCCCCGGCGGAAGCTGCTGAGACATGGAAAGAGCAGAACACCCTCTAGCCCGGCATCCAGTCCCCCGCGTCCGGATCGAACGTCTCGAACACCCGAATGCCGCCCCACCAGGTGGTGTCTTAGCGGATCAGTCCGCGACCAGTGGCGTCGATGCGCAGTTCCAGGAAGCGCATAGACTTCCCGAGGTTCCAGAAGAAGACAGGTCAGAACAGCGGGTGCACGATGGCGCCCCAGGCTTGGAGGGGGGAACGGGTGTCCATGGGCTGAAGATTGGCACAGGTACCAGTCTCGTCTGATTGCTTCGCCGCTATCCCGTCCCAAGCAACAGGTATTGCTTCAGGCTGGCCGCTTTAGCGCCAGGTCTGTCCCCGGGTGTGGCGGGGCTCTTTCCGCCTTGAAGGGCTTCACGTCGATGCCGGGCACGCTCTCGAAACGGGGTGCGCCCTCCCCTGGCAGGACAAGCGCAGTGAGGGCACCGCCATGGATGCAGGCCGTGTCGAGGCCCGTGGCATGGGGGTAGCAGGCAGGCCCGCCGAGAAAGGGCTGGTGGCCGAACAGGACGTGGCCGAAGCGGCCGTCATAGATCTCGGCCCAGAACGGGTCGCCAGGCCCCTCATCGCCAAAGGCCAGGAAGCGGCCATCAATCTGCGAGACATAGCGCGTGCGCAGGATTTTGCGGAAAGCGTGGCGCGCCTTGCCTGTCAGAGCGTTCGCCTGCTCAACCGTATCTGGAAAGGTGAACATGTCCGGCGGGATGCCGCCATGGACGATGAGAATGTTCCAGTTGGGCAGGCGGTGAAACGGCACTGCGG
>JBCBGD010000033.1:0-15556 GCA_038527085.1 Pseudomonadota bacterium
GTCGGCCATCACGCGGCCTCCCTTGCATTGGAAATGTTCAGTGCGGCTTCGACGCGGGTGATCCAGCGTTGGACGGCTGGGAATGCGTCCATGTCAAAGCCGCCTTCATGGGCAACGCGCGTGTAGGCCACAAGTGCCACGTCAGCGAGCGTCATAGCGTCGCCGACCAGCCAGTCTGTGTAGGTCAGCTGCATCTCCATCACGCCAAGGGCGCGGCGGCCTTTCGCAAGCAGGTCCGGGTCCAGCTCATCTTCTGCGATGCCGCGATAGTGCAGGCGGGAAATGCGCACGGCGATGTAGGGCTCGTGAGAGTATTGCTCCCAGAACAGCCAGCTCATCATCTGGGCGCGCTTGAAGGCATCGGTCGGTATCAGGTCGCTGCCGGCTTCTTCGGCAAGATACAGCATAATGGCGTTGGATTCCGGCAGGCGTCGGCCATCGGGCCAGACAGCGAGTGGCACGAGGCCCACTGGGTTCAGCGCGAGAAAGTCCTCGGTCTGCGCCTCACCGCCGAGCACATCCACGTGCACCCAGTCATAGTCGACCCCAAGCGCGTCAGCGATCCAGCGCGGCTTCATGCAGTTGCCCGACATGGTGTCGCCATAGAGCGTGAGTTTGGAAACAGGCGTGGCCATCAGGCGTCTCCGGCCTTTGCAAACTGTGGATGCACGGTGGGCCCGTTTGCGCGGATGCGTTCGCGCAGGGTTTCGCGGCCTGCAATCGCGCCGTCTTCTGTCACTTCCATGAAGTAGGGATCGGTGACGAGGCCTTCCTGCGCGCTGGCCGCGGCGAGCGCCTCATCGGCGGCATCGGCCGTGAAGACGCCAAGGTCGGCCGGATTGCGCGTCCAGGACTTGTCCGCCGTCATGTAGACCACGTCGCCGGTTTTCGTGTCCCAGGCAGTGATGGTCTTCGGAGTGTCAGGTTTCAGTTTTGGTCGGACAGAGGTCATGCCACGGCCTCCAGGGCTTGGGCTGCACGCGCTTCGATCGGCAGGCCCGCGACTTCGCCGATAACGAGCAAGGCCGGGCCCTTGATGCCCGCGCCCGTGATCAGGCTCGGCAACTCGGCCAGCGTGCCAAAGACGCGGATTTCAGTGTCTCTCGTGCCGTTCTCGATCACGGCAACGGGAGTTGACGATGCGCGGCCAGCAGCGATCAGGTTTTCAGCGATGGTCGGTGCCGTGCCCACGCCCATGAAAACGACCACGGTCTGGCCCGGCCGCGCGAGGGCGTTCCAGTCGAGGTCCGGAACGCCGCCCGATTGGGCGTGGCCTGTCACGAAGGTGAGTGCCTGGGCATGGTCGCGGTGGGTCAGGGGCAGGCCCGTGGAGGCTGCGCACCCCAGCGCGGAGGAAATGCCAGGCACCACATGGGCTTCAATGCCCGCGCTCTGCAGCGCTTCGAGCTCTTCGCCGCCGCGCCCGAAGACGAAAGGGTCTCCGCCCTTCAGCCGCACGACGCGTTTGCCCTGGCACGCAGCTTCGATCATCAGCTCGTGGATTTGAGCCTGGGGGACGGAATGGTCGCCCTTGGACTTGCCGACGCTGACGCGCTCAGCGTCGCGGCGGACCAGGTCCATGATTTCATCGCTCACCAGCCTGTCGTGGAAGACGATGTCGGCCTGCTGGATAAGACGGAACGCCTTGAGCGTGAGGAGTTCAGGGTCGCCTGGGCCTGCGCCGACAATGTGCACAACGCCCGTGGCCGCGCCAAAATCGGCGAGCAGCGCACGCATTTCAGCTTCGGCGCCAGCGATGTCAACTGCATAGGCGCGCTCAGCGGCAGGGCCGTTGAGCGCGGTTTCCCAGAAGCGGCGGCGGTCCGCTCCGCTCTTTAGTTTGGCTGATACGTCCGGGCGCAGGGACTTCGCCAGCGCGGCAAGCTCGCCAATGCCCTTCGGCATCAGCGTTTCCAGCCGCGTGCGCACTGACTTGGCAAGCACGGGTGCGGCCCCGCCCGTGGCCACGGCCGCAACGATATCGCGGCGATCAAGGATGGACGGGACGGTGAAATCGCAGTGCTCTGGCCGGTCCACCGCGTTCACGGGCACGCCCATGCGGCGCGCCAGGGCGATGGCCGCTTCAGCATCTGCGTCGTCGGCGAGGGCGACAATCGTGAAAGCGGCGTCTTTCAGCGCGCCTGCGGCGTCTTCCGGCGCATGGAGAACAACCCTGTCGCCAAACTCCGCTGCCATATCCGGCTCGATGGCGCCGGCTACGATCCTGATTTCTGCCGGGGTCTTGGCCACGAGGCGCACCTTGCGGAGCGCCTCTTCACCGCTGCCGAAGATCACCACATGGGCGTCTTCCATCCCGAAGAAGGCGGGAAAGACTTTCATCGATATCGGCTCCGGGTTTGCGCTTGGGCTTGAAATTGGCGCTTGACGCCAGTCCAGCAAGCGGCGACCCCTACACCGATGAATCAGAAAAACTATCGATCATGTCAGACGCCACCGACCGCTTTCCGCCCCTGAATGCCCTGCGCGCCTTTGAGGTGGCGGCCCGCAGGCTGTCCTTCACCAAGGCGGCGGAGGAGCTGAATGTGACGCCAGGCGCGATTTCCCAGCAGATCCGTCAGTTGGAAGACTTTGCCGGCACACCCCTGTTCAAGCGCACTGGCCGGTCCGTGCTGCTGACCGATGCCGCGCAGGCCTGCCTGCCGTTGGTGGCCGAGGCGTTCGAGCAAATCGGCGAGGCAGGGCGGATCATGCGCGCGCCTGCCCGGCGCGGGCGTGTGATGGTGTCGTGCGCGCCGTCCTTTGCCGCAAAGTGGCTGGCGCCGAAGCTGGAGCGGTTTCACAGCGCCCATCCTGGCATCGAGGCCTGGGTGTCGGCAGACATGCAGCTGACCGACTTTAACACCGCCGATGCGGACATTGCGATCCGCTACGGCACGGGTGTGTATGAGGGGCTGAAGTCCGAGAAGCTGCTCGATGAAAGCGTCCTGCCCGTATGCTCGCCCGGCCTGCTTGAGGGCGCTGACGCGATCCGCAAGCCGCAGGACCTGGCCGCCCACACGCTGATCCATGATGAGAGCCCGGAGAACGACCCCTCCTGCCCGGACTGGGGGAACTGGCTTGCGGCGCGGGGTGTGAAGGGCGTGGATGCCTCGCGTGGGCCGCGCTTCAACCAGGCCGTTCTGGTGATCGAGGCGGCCACCAATGGGCGCGGCGTGGCGCTGGCCAAGCGCGCGATTGCCCAGGCTGAGCTGGATGCGGGCCGGCTGGTGGCGCCGTTTGCGGACGGATCCACCGAGATCGATTTCAGCTACTGGATCGTCTGGCCGAAGGGGCGCCATCTCTCGCCCGATGTGCGCGCCTTTATCGCCTGGGTGAAGGCCGAGGCCGCGCGCGGCGAAATCGTCGGCGTTTAACTTTTTATCTTGGTCTCTCCCCACCGCCGCCACGGACCGGACACATTGTGAGGGCAGGCTCACTTCATTGCACAGCCGATGGAGCCGAAAATGTCCGCCCGCCGCAACACCCTGCTCGCCTTGCTGGCCCTTGCCGCGTTTGTATTTTCCGGGGCATCCGCGGCGCAGGAACCTGCCGAGCCGTTCAGGGAAGAGGCCGCGATCGACTTTCCAGGCTTTCTCGGCCTGAGCCAAGAGGTGATGGCGCTGCGCGAGGAACGGCTGGTCTCGCTGGCAGACTTCAACACCATGGCCGCCGAGCCCGGCACGATCATCCTCGACACGCGCTCGGCGGAAGCCTTTGCCGCGGGCCATATCTCTGGCGCAGTGCACCTGAACTTTTCTGACTTCACGGATGAAAAGCTGGCTCAGGTGATCGGCGCGAAGGACACGCGCATCCTGATCTACTGCAACAACAATTTCGCCGACAACATCGCACCGGTGGTGCTCAAGCGGGTCGAGCTGGCGCTCAACATCCCGACTTTCGTGAACCTGCACGGCTATGGCTACACCCATGTGTATGAACTCGCCGAGCTCGTTTCGATTGACGATCCAGCGGTGAACTGGGCGCGCGACAGCGGCGCATGATGGCCCAGAATACGGGGTCTTGCGTAGAGCAACCGGGGTGCTGAGCCGGTATCAGCAAATCTAAACTGCGCCTTTGTCCCCTTGTTATGTCCAGCGCGCTGGGACATTTGGGGTCGGAGATTGCCGAGAGTTAGCTGCCCATGACCGACACCGCCGCCATCGCTGCCGAGCCAAAGCCGCGCCCGAACCCCAACGCGCCGACCAGCCAAGAAGTGCTGTCGGTGCACCATTACACAGACCGGCTGTTCAAGTTCCGGATCACACGTCCATCGACGTTCCGGTTCCGCTCGGGCGAGTTCGTGATGATCGGCCTGCCGAAGGAAGACGGCAAACCGCTGCTGCGCGCCTACTCTGTGGCCTCCCCGGCGTGGGACGAGGAGCTGGAATTCTTCTCCATCAAGGTGCCCGATGGCCCGCTCACGTCTCGCTTGTCCGAAATTCAGCCGGGCGACCATGTTCTCCTCGGCAAGAAACCCACCGGCACACTCGTCAATGACGCGCTGACGCCGGCCAAGCGGCTGTGGATGTTCTCCACGGGCACGGGCTTTGCGCCATTCGCGAGCCTGATCCGCGACCCTGAGACCTATGAAAAATTCGACCAGGTGATCGTGACTCACACCTGCCGCCTGAAAGACGAGCTTGCCTACAGCTTCGAGACGGTGGCCGGCGCCAAGGCCGATCCGCTCGTTGGAGAGGAGGCATCGGCGCAGCTGGTCCACTTCACAAGCTGCACCCGCACGCCGGACTATCCTATGCAGGGGCGCATCACGACGTTGATCGAGAATGGCGGCCTTTGTAGCGCGCTCGACCTGCCACCTCTTAGCCCCGAAAATGACCGCGCCATGATCTGCGGGTCCATGGAAATGATCCAGGACACCAAGGCCCTTCTGGAAGAGCGCGGCTTCAAGGAGGGTTCAAACGCCCAACCGGCCGACTTCGTGATCGAAAAGGCATTTGCGGGCTGAATCTGCGCTCCGTGCGCACACCTCGTAGGCAAGCCGGGAAAGCCCCGCTATATCGCTCGCCATGACAGTCTACGCATCTGATCCGCGCCGGCACACGGCCGAGACCGCCCAGTCCATGGCCGATGTGCGCTATGAGATCGACAGGCTCGACCGCCTGCTCGTGGAGATCATCAAGGAGCGGCAATCCTTCATGGATGCTGCCGCGCGGATCAAGGGCGACCGGGACGCCGTGCACGACCGCCCACGCATCGAGGATGTGGTTGCCAAGGTTCGCGCCGCGGCGGAGGCAGCGGGCCTGTCGCCCGCCATCGCAGAGCCGGTCTGGCGCACCATGATCGACCGCTGCATCGCTTATGAATTTGAGTCCTTCGACGCGCTGAAGCCGGCAGAACCTGCCAGTTCGTGAGCCGCCACTGCAGCCGCTTCGAGCGTTTCGTTGAGGCCGGCGCGCACATCTGACAAGACCACTGCCGCCTCGGTCTGGCTCGGCGCGTCCGAGCGACCGAGCGTTTCTGCGCGGGTGCAGAGCTTTGCCAGCCTGATCGCGCCGATGCCAAGCGCTGCGCCCTTGAGCGAGTGGGCCGCATCTGTCCAGGAGGCGACAGGCTCCTGGGCCGTCAGCAACCGCCCCCAAATGGCCGCCTGTTCGCGGAAGATCTCGATCACTTCGGCTGCGAGGTCAGCATCGCCTCCGGTCATCGCGCTGAGGTGATCTCTGTCGAGAACGGGGAGTTCGTCGGGCGTGGTCATGGCGCGGTTTGCCTCCTCTGGCCCGGAACCTGCATTGGCCATCCCCCTATTCTTGCCGGGTCCTGTCCTAGCCGAGCGTTAAGGCCTGTGCCGGGTACTGACAAAAAGCACCGGAATTTGGACGTATTCGTCCTATACTCTCCGGATAAGAAAATATGGGAGTGGCATCAAAATGCCGGAGAAAGACCCAAAAGCGCTGGAAAAGAACCGCTATCTCGCAGCCCCGCGCGGCGATGACTGGACCATCGACCAGGACTGGGACAGCTACTCTCCCGAAGAACATGACAGATGGGACCGTCTGTTTGCCAGGCAGCGCGCCATCCTGCCCGGCCGCGCCTGCAGTGCCTACCTGAAAGCCCTCGAAACGCTTCGCCTGTCAAAGGCGGGCGTGCCGCATATGGGCCGGCTGTCAGACCGACTTGAGAAGCTGACGGGCTGGCGCGTGGTGCCTGTGGCTGAACTGGTCCCCGACGAGATCTTCTTCGACCACCTCGCCAACAAGCGCTTTCCGGCGGGCGCCTTCATCCGGCCCGAAGCCGAGTTCGATTACCTTCAGGAGCCTGACGTCTTTCACGACATTTTCGGCCACGTGCCCTTGCTGGCCGATCCTGTGTTCAGCGATTTCATGCAGGCCTATGGTGCAGGCGGGGCACGCGCCATGGAGCGCGGCCAGCTGCACCACTTGGCGCGGCTCTACTGGTACACCGTGGAATTCGGGCTGATCCGGGAAGATGGCGACCTGCGCCTGTTCGGTGCGGGGATCATGTCCAGCCCCCATGAAAGCGTGTTTGCGCTGGAAGACGATTCGCCGAACCGGATCGCGTTCGACCTCAAGCGCGTCATGCGCACCAAGTACATTATCGATGACTTCCAGCAGACCTATTTCGTGATCGACAGTTTCGAGAACTTGCTGGAGACCTGCTACCGAGACTTCGGAACGGTCTATTGCGCCCTGCGCAAGGCGAGCGACATTGAGGCCCATGAGGTGTTGGCTGAGGATGAGGTCGTGTCTTACGGCACGCAGGCCTATTTCGCCGAAAAGAAGCGCGCCTGAGCGAGCTTTCTGGCGCGTCGCATGACTGAATCCTGACGCCAAATGCAAGAAAGGCGGCCCAGTGAGGACCGCCCTTCCGACTCAACTCATACTCTACTGAACTTGATACTAGGTCTGTTTTGCTAACAGATCACGAATTTCTTCCAGCAGGACCTGCTCTTTTGGTGGTGCAGGTGCTTCTGCGGGCTCTTCCTCGGCCTTTTTCATCATGTTGTTCATGCCCTTGATGATGAGGAACATGACGAACGCGACGATGATGAAGGAGATCAGGGCGGCGATGAAGGCGCCGAGATCGACGATAGCGGCCGCCGTGATCACCTCGCCGTCGGGGCCGAGCACGGCTTCCTGGACGGTGTAGGTCAAGTTGGACAGGTCGATGCCGCCCATGATAGGTGCCAGGATCGGCAGGAACACGCCTTGAATAAAGGCGGTGACGACAGTTGCGAAGGCCCCGCCCATGACAAAGCCAACGGCCATGTCGACAAGGTTGCCCTTCATCGCAAATTCTTTGAATTCATTCAGCATTTCAGCCCTCCTCTGGTCAAATGCAGAATTCGGGTGACTTAGTTTCAGCCTGTATTCAAGGTAATCTTACAGCTTGAACTGCAGAAAGCGGTCTAGCGTGCCTCAGGATCGTGTCCATTGTTGACGCGGGCGCGGAGCTCCTTGCCAGCCTTGAAGAAGGGCACGGCCTTGGCGGGCACGTCCACCGTTTCGCCCGTGCGCGGATTGCGGCCGCGCCGGGCCTCGCGCTTGCGCACAGAGAAAGCACCAAAGCCGCGCAGTTCCACGCGGTCGCCGCGCACCAGCGCTTCGGTGATTTCGTCGAGGATGACGTTTACCGCCTTCTCCAGGTCGCCGGCCTGGAGGTGACTGTGCTTGTCGGCGAGCTTTGCAACGAGTTCTGATCTCAACATTGCATTGATTTATAATGTATTTGCGGCGGGAACGTAAGTCCCCGCCGCAAAAGCTTTCGAGATATTCATCTGAAATGGGCAAACCCTGCCCACGCAGACCAATTATCCGGCAACAAGCCCCTTGGCCTGGTTCACCCAGTCGCCTTTTTCGAACTTGCCTGAGATGCTGAGCTCTTCTTCCAACTTCTCGATGTCATCGGCGGACATTTCGGCGATCTGCTTGAGCGAGGTGATGCCCGCGCCGTTCAGCTTTTTCTCAAGCGCCGGGCCAACGCCGGTCAATGCCTTGAGATCGTCGTCGAAGTCGGCTTGAGCGGACTTGGTCTCCGAAGCCGCTGGGGTCTCTTCCACCTTGTCGCTGGTGGCCGAGCCTGAGCCGGCAAGCGCTGCGCCAAGGATGTCGCCGAGCGATGCACCTGAGTCCGCTGAGCCATACTGCTTCACAGCTTCTTGCTCTTCGGCAATCTCGAGCGCCTTGATCGACAGCGTCACGCGGCGCGACTGCTTGTCCACGTTCTGGACGCGGGCGTCGACCTTGTCGCCAACGGCGAAGCGCTCAGGGCGCTGCTCGGAGCGGTCGCGGGAGAGATCGGAGCGGCGGATGAAGGATTTCATCGCAGGTTCGCCGAACTCCACCTCGATGCCGCCGGAAGCCACTTCGGTGACAACACAGGTGACAATCTCGCCGCGGCGGATGCCACCGCTCTCGCCATCGCTGCCGCCGGATCCTGCGATCGGATCGCCGGCAATCTGCTTTATGCCGAGGGAGATGCGCTCCTTGTCGACGTCCACGTCGAGGACCTTGGCGCGCACGGTGTCGCCCTTCTGGAACTCCTGGATCGCTTCGTCGCCGGACTTGTCCCAGGCGATGTCGTTGATGTGCACCATGCCGTCGAGTTCCGGGCCAAGGCCCACGAACAGGCCGAACTCGGTGATGCCGCGCACTTCGCCTTCGATCTCGCTGCCGATCGGATGCTCGGCGATGAAGGCGTTCCAGGGATTGTCCTGGGTCTGCTTGAGGCCGAGGGAGATGCGGCGCTTGTCGCTGTCCACATCGAGGACTTCCACGTCCACTTCCTGGCTGGTGGAGACAATCTTGCCGGGGTGCAGGTTCTTCTTGGTCCAGCTCATTTCGGAGACGTGGATCAGGCCCTCAACGCCGTCTTCCAGCTCAACAAACGCACCATAGTCGGTGATGTTTGTGATCTGGCCAGTCAGGCGCATGCCGATCGGGTATTTCGCCTCGATGCCGTCCCATGGGTCGGAGCCGAGCTGCTTCATGCCGAGCGAGATGCGCTGGGTGTCCTGGTTGATGCGGATGATCTGGACCTTCACCGTGTCGCCCACATTGACGACCTGGCTCGGATGGTTGATCCGCTTCCAGCTCATGTCGGTGACGTGCAGGAGACCATCGATGCCGCCAAGGTCAACGAACGCACCGTAATCGGTGATGTTCTTGACCACGCCGTCGCGCACATCGCCCTCTGCCATGTCGGCGACGATCTCTGCGCGCTGCTCTGCGCGGGATTCTTCTAGGATGGCGCGGCGCGAGACCACGACATTGCCGCGCGGGCGGTCCATCTTCAGGATCTGGAAGGGCTGTGTCTCACCCATGAGTGGGCCAATGTCGCGCACCGGACGGATGTCGACCTGGGAACCCGGCAGGAAGGCGTTGACGCCGCCAAGATCCACGGTGAAACCACCTTTGACACGGCCAACAATCGCGCCTTTGACGGGCTCTTCGGCATTGAACGCGTCTTCCAGGCGGATCCAGCTTTCCTCGCGGCGGGCTTTCTCGCGCGACAGGACAGCATCGCCGAGGGCGTTTTCGATGCGCTCGAGGAAGACCTCGACGATCTTGCCAGCTTCCGGCTCATTGTCGTCCTGGTAGAACTCTTTCAGCGGCACACGGCCTTCGGTCTTCAGGCCGACATCAACGATTACGGCGTCATTTTCGACAGCGATCACTGTGGCGGGCACCACCTTGCCTTCCGTCATGGCGGAGGCAGCGGCGGAGTCTTCAAACATAGCCGCAAAATCGTCGGTGGAGGGGGTCATTGTTTCAGTCATAGGGTTTGGGTGTGTTTCGGTTGGCCCGGAAGGTCTGCGCGTCCCGCGTCAGAAACACGAAACGCCCAAACGCGCCCGGCGTTGGGTTGAGGGTTCAAAAGGTCTGGCGTGGTGCCGCTTTTTGGTTTTCGCGCCTTGGCTGTTCAGCCCTGGCAGCGAGAAGCGGCGGAAGTCTTCTGGGGCACCGTGCGATCGATAATCTCACAGGCCCGCTCCACGGCCGCGTCTATAGACATATCAGTGGTGTCTATCAAGTGGGCATCGGCCGCTTTCACCATAGGCGCGTCGGCCCGGCCCGCGTCCCTTGCGTCGCGGATGCGCATCTGGCTCAACATCTCCTCGAAGGTCAGAGCGTCACCGCGCGCCACATGTTCGGCATGGCGCCGGTGCGCGCGCTCCTCAAGGCTGGCGTCCACCCAGAACTTCACATCGGCATCGGGACAGATCACCGTGCCGATGTCGCGACCGTCCAGCACCGCGCCGCCTGGCCGCCGGGCGAAATCCCTCTGTAATTGCAGAAGGGCGGCGCGCACCTCCGGCACCGCCGCGGCCTTGCTGGCGGCCTGGCCCGCCTCGGCGCTGCGCAATTCCAGATGATCGAATGCATTGAGATCAAGCGTGCGGGCGATGTGCTCAAGCGCCCCTGGATCGTCGAAATCGACGCCCGCCTTCAGCGCGGCCAAGCCCGTGGCGCGATACAGGCTACCCGTGTCGAGGTGCGCGAGGTCGTAGATCGCCGCCAAGCGCCGCGCCAGCGTGCCTTTTCCAGACGCTGAAGTGCCATCAATCGCAATAATCATGGCACTGAGGTGGGGCCGGCCGGGCGCGGCTGTCAAGCCGAGCCCGACAGCCTAGCGCGCGGGGTGGTTGGCTGCCAGATGCGCCAGGCTCGCTCGCAGCACCTCATAGCGCGCCTGTGTTGTGCGCAAAAAGTGATCCTGACCCTCCAACTCTATGTAGGTCAGCCCAGGACGGCTGCCCCATTCATCCTTGAATCGGCGCGCCTGTGCGATCGTCACGACCAGATCGTCTTTGCCATGCATCAGCAGGACGGGTGCCGAGAAATCACCGACCCGCTGGGCCGGTGTTATGTCCCGTTTGACATCTTCGCTAGCGAAAACATCGCCGCCGACATAGCGCGACCAATACCTGTATGTGGCGGTATCTCGTTCGAAACGCGCCATGTGTTCGTAGATGTTGGTGACCGGTGCGACAGCGATGATGCACGCTGCCCTGCCTGGAGCTCGCAGTGCGCTCATAAGTGCAGCGTAACCGCCATAACTCGCTCCCGCTACGCAAACCCCGTCAGGAGCTGCGATACCTTCCGCTTCCGCCCAGGAGATGGCGTCAACGATATCGGCGATCATTTTTCCGCCGAATTCCCCGAATCCAGCGTCTCGGAACTCTCTGCCATACCCGGATGAACCCCGAAAATTCGGCTTGATCACGGCGTATCCTGCTTCCGCAAGGCCTTGCGACCACCAGTCGAAACGCGCTGTGTCGCGGGCTTCGGGTCCACCGTGCGGCATCACCACTGTCGGGAAAGGGCCGTCAGACAGTGTTTTGCCTGGGGGCAAGACCACATAGGCCGGGATGGTCAAACCATCCCGCGCGGAAAATGAGGCGGGTTCAATGGTCGGTAGCAGTCGCTCGGCAAACTGCGGCGCAGCGCTGCCCAGGGGAGACAGGTTTTCAGGGTCGGCTTCGTAGAGGAAGAATTCGGTCGGGCGACCGGGCTGTTCTGCCTCCAGGGTGTACAAGTCGTAGTTGCGGGTAAAGGATGAAACCCGGACATTTGCGCCGCCTAGCGCGTTTGAAATTCTTGACTGAAGGGCCCTCAAATTCTCGTCGATATAGAAGTGTCTCTGCAAATCATCGGTGCCGGTGAAACCAATCACTGCATCAGAGAAATGGTTTCTTATGATGCCCATTTTTCCAAGCTCGACGCCTTCGTAGGTGATCGGAGAAATGGACCCATCTTCGAGGCCGATCTCATAAAGCCCTACCAGGTCTTCGTAATCGGCACGAACAATGAGACCGTCGCGACTATTGTTGAGGCCAAGCGCCGACATGGGCCAGATCTGAACACCGACTTTCTCAAGCAGTGTGGCGCGCGTGTCAGCGCGTTCAATCCGGAAGGCCTGGCGTTCGTCATTGTAGATCACGTTAACGACGGGATCGCACGCCGTATCCAAGATGGTCTTAACGACTGACGCGTCGCGAACCGGGCGGTCTCGCGACTTTCCTGAGGCCAAGTCGACATCATATAGAGCGGTCCTGACGCCCACCAGACTGTCTGACAGGCGCGTTCCAATTTCGTTTCGCTCGGTCGGACGATAACCAATTTGCATGACCATCGTATCGGGCTTGCTGTCGCAGACCGATACCAGTCCGGTCAGGTCGCTCCATGCTCCCTGGTCGCGCATCAGTATCGCAGTGTCTTCTGTGCCGACATGATAGGAAATCGCCCGGCGAACATCATACTGCTTCATGCCGCGCGCTGAACGTACATTCTCTGTGATCGCAACGACACCCACCAAGTATTCATCGCTTGCCCAGTAGAAGCTCTCCACCCGGGCTTCATCCCCTGCATAGAAGACTTGCGGCTCCGCGTTTTCAGTCAGGCTGAATATGCAGACTGCTTGGCGCCCCGTTGGCGCGCATCCCAGGGCGACTTTGCTGCCATCAGGCGAGACGCGCGCATCCCACACCGCACTAGCCCTGCCATAAAGCTCAGCAACGTCAGCTGAAGCCACACTCGCAGCGCAGGCGAAAACCGAGAGCACAATAATCTGAATTAGCCGCACAAAGCCCCCCAAAAACTGCTGAAGCGGATTCAACCTCAGCAGGTTCGCTAGAATCGTTCAACCTCCATTCTGCTGGCGCGGAAAGTCGATCGCCACATCTGTCGCTCGAACACAACACAAAACAACCCGGCAGCCGTGTGGCGCCGGGCTGTTGTGTGATCGATCGGGGGTGGGCTAGAAACCGGTTGCTTCGGTCTCCAGTGCCACGAACGTCTGAGCGAGTGTGTCGCTGCCGATTTCTTCGACGGCGGTTTCGACCATGTTTGCGATGCAGACTTCGTCATAGGTGAAGCCAGCGGACACCATGGAAAGGGTGGCGCAGGCGCGCTTGGCCTGGCGCTCGAAGGAGGCGAGCGTGGCTTCAGCGCCGGCTTCGGTGGTCAGAAGGGCTGGATCGTAGGTGAGTTCTGCCGTAACCGTGCGGACCTCTTCGGCCTGGGCGAAACCTGCAACGGCAACAGCGGCGGCGAGTGCGAGTGTGGTGCGGAACATAATGTCCCCTTTCATGCTGTGCTGCGAAGCCAGAGTGGGAGGATCTCTTTCAGCTTCGCAGCTGCAGCAGAATTGTGCGACCGCACCAAAACGGCCAGCCTCACTGATGCATTACAGTTATGCATATTCAGGATACTAGAGCCGATAATCGAACAAAAGCGCGGTGAAACAAGGTGTTTACGCCTGAATCATCGAGAAAGTATTCAATGTTCATTTCGCGCGTGCAGCACAGATTTCGCGAAAGTGTCACAGGCTGAGCCCTGATTCAGGCCCTGAGATGTGGGGCGAGGCTAGAGTTTTCCAGCCTCGCCCCAACTCAGTTTCATGGGATTTGCGCGTTAGTTCAGCGCCGCGGCGCCCTTCGCGAAATCGTTCGGCACGCCATTGATCGCGAGCTGACCGCCTTCAACATCGACGGAGATGGTCTCGCCATCCTTGATTCGGCCCTCAAGGATGAGCCGTGCGAGCGGGTCCTGGAGCTCTTTCTGGATTACGCGCTTGAGCGGACGTGCGCCATAGACAGGATCATAGCCGCGCTCTGCAAGCCAGGTGCGCGCAGCCTCCGACAGATCGACGGTGAGCTTGCGCTCGGCGAGCAGCCTGTCGAGGCGGCCCATCTGGATGTCGACGATGTGGTCGATCTCCTCGCGGCCAAGGCGCTTGAAGAATACCGTCTCGTCGATGCGGTTGATGAACTCGGGGCGGAAGTGACCTCGGATCGCATTCATCACCTGCGCGCGCACACCTGCGCTCAACTCGCCTTCCTCGCCAGAGGCCAGGGCGTCAGAGCCCAGGTTGGACGTCATGATGATCAGCGTGTTCTTGAAGTCCACCGTGCGGCCCTGGCCATCGGTCAGGCGGCCATCATCGAGCACCTGCAACAGCGTGTTGAAAAGGTCCGGGTGGGCTTTCTCTACTTCGTCGAACAGAACGACCTGATAGGGCCTGCGGCGGACGGACTCCGTCAGCACGCCACCTTCATCATAGCCGACATAGCCGGGAGGCGCGCCGATGAGACGGGCGACGGAGTGCTTCTCCTGGAACTCCGACATGTCGAGGCGGAGCACAGCGGTGTCATCGTCGAACAGGAATTCGGCCAGCGCCTTGGTCAGCTCGGTCTTGCCGACACCTGTGGGGCCGACAAACAGGAACGAGCCAATGGGCCGGTTCGGGTCCTGGAGGCCTGCACGCGCGCGGCGCACCGCGTTCGAGACCGCAGAGAGGGCCTCTTCCTGACCGACCACACGGGCGCGCAGGGCATCCTCCATGCGCAGCAGCTTTTCGCGCTCGCCTTCCATCATCTTGTCGACGGGGATCCCCGTCCACTTGCTGACAACAGCGGCCACATGCTCGGGGCGAACGACCTCTGACACGAGACCGTCATCGCCAGTCTCATCCTGGCCCTCAGCCTGGGCAATCTGCTTTTCCAGCGCGGGGATGGTGGCGTATTTCAGCTCAGAGGCCTTGGCGAGATCACCCGTACGCTGGGCTTCTGCCAACTCGGTCTCAGCACGCGCCAAGGCGTCCTTCGCGCTGGCGGCGCCTTTCAGCTTCTCTTTTTCAGCGGCCCATGCTGTGGTCAGCTCATCGGATTGCGTCTGCAGCTCTGCAATCTGGCCTTCGATCGCGCCTAGGCGCTCTTTCGAGGCGTCGTCTTTCTCCCTTTTGAGCGCTTCGGCCTCGATCTTCAGTTGAAGCAGGCGGCGGTCGATCTCGTCGAGCTCTTCAGGCTTGGAGTCGACTTGCATGCGCAAGCGCGAGGCGGCCTCGTCCATCAGGTCGATGGCCTTGTCCGGCAGGAAACGATCCGTGATGTAGCGGTTCGACAGGGTCGCGGCCGACACGATCGCGCTGTCAGCCACGCGCACGCCATGGTGGGCCTCATAGCGCCCCTTCAGGCCGCGCAAGATCGAGATCGTGTCCTCAACGCTCGGCTCATCGACGAACACTGCCATGAAGCGGCGGGCCAGAGCCGGGTCGCCTTCGACATACTTTCGGTACTCATCCAGCGTGGTCGCGCCGACACAGTGCAGCTCTCCGCGCGCCAGGGCGGGCTTGAGCAGGTTCGAAGCGTCCATGGCGCCATCGGTTTTGCCGGCGCCGACGAGCGTGTGCATCTCATCAATGAACAACACGATGTTGCCTTCGGCCTGCTCGACCTCGTTGAGAACCGCCTTAAGGCGCTCTTCGAACTCACCACGGAATTTCGCGCCAGCGATCAGTGCGCCCATGTCGAGCGCCATCAGGCGCTTGCCCTTCAGGCTTTCAGGAACATCGCCATCGACAATGCGCAGGGCAAGGCCTTCCACAATGGCGGTCTTGCCGACACCTGGCTCACCGATCAGGACAGGATTATTCTTGGTGCGGCGTGACAAGACTTGAATGGCGCGGCGGATTTCCTCGTCGCGACCGATCACCGGGTCTAGCTTGCCGTCGCGGGCATCCTGGGTCAGGTCGCGCGCATATTTCTTCAGTGCTTCATAGCCTTCCTCAGCCGTCG
>JBCBGD010000034.1:0-15487 GCA_038527085.1 Pseudomonadota bacterium
ACAGCGCCATGGTCCCAGACCTGAAAGTCTTCGTCGGCGGAAGCGCTGTGCTTGCCGACACCGGCCTTGTCTCGCGTGTCGGCGCGGATGGATGGGCAGAAGATGCCATCTCGGCGCCTAAATCCTGCCGCGCGCTACTGGCAGGCGGAGATGATGACTGCTAATGGCCCGCCCGAGTCAGCATAAGAGTGGCCGATGGACACAATGACGCCGAAGCCGCATAGGGCCGTGACCTTCTCAGACCCTGCAGCGTTCCTGTCGGATCTGGACCCCCGGATGGTTGGCGAGATCGTGTCGTCCGCCGCCGACCTCGCGCTGATCGTGCGCGACGGGGTGATTCAGGACGTGGCGCTGGCCAGTTCAGAGCTGGCAGAAGAGGGCTATGACAAGGCCTGGCGGGGCAAGTCCTGGCTCGACATCGTCACGCCAGAAAGCCAGTCCAAGGTCGAGGACATGCTGAAGCCGCAGGACGACAGCGGCGTGAAGTGGCGACAAGTCAATCACCCCTCCAGCAGCGCACTGGACGTGCCCATCCGTTACACAGTCCTGCCGATCGGCGATGAAAGCACGCTGATTGCGCTGGGCCGGGATTTGCGCGGCGTCTCGCGGCTGCAGCAGCGGCTGGTAGAGGCTCATCAGGACCTCGAGCGCGACTTCACCCGCATGCGCGAGGCAGAGGCGCGCTACCGCCTGCTTTTTGAATCGATTTCTGAGCCGGTGCTGATCGTTTCAGCCGGTACGCTGGAGATCGACGAGGCCAACGCCGCCTCCGAATCGCTCCTGGATATCAAGGCCGAAACGCTGCGCCGCAAGCGACTGCAAGACATCGTGGCAGGCGCCAATGCTCGCGAGGTCGAGAGCGTCTGCGCCGATGGCCTGGCCAATGGCGCCGCGCGCTCTGAGAAGATCACCCTGTCGAACGGGAAGGCGTGCCGGCTGCAGGTCTCGGCATTCCGAGAGGACCGCGCCTCCCGCCTGATCGTCCGGATCGTGGATTTCGACAAGGCGCCGGCGGAAACCGATGCGCGCTCGCAGCTGCTGGCCTATCTTGAACACCTGCCAGACGGCCTCGTGATCGCAGACCAGGATTTGAGGATCGTCGCGGCCAATGCCGCCTTCATGGAGATGGTAAAAGTGGTCGGACAGGGCCAGGCCGTGGGCCGCCATCTCGGCGACTTCATCGGCCGCTCGCCCACCGATGTGAACGTCATGATCTCTACCCTGCGCAACCACAATGTATTGCGCAATTTCGCCACCGTCTTCCGCGATCGCTTCGGCGTTGAGGACACGGTCGAAGTGTCCGCGGTGAAGGCGCCGTCAGAGGACGGCCCGCTCTACGGCCTGTCGATCCGGAATGTGTCGCGCCGGTTGCAGACCGACACCAGCATTTCAGAGCAACTCCCCCGGTCGGTCGATCAGGTCACAAAGCTCGTCGGGCGCGTGCCACTGAAGGATATCGTGCGCGAATCCACGGACCTGATCGAAAAACTCTGCATCGAAGCCGCCCTCGAAATCACGCAGCAGAACCGGGCCTCTGCCGCCGAAGTCCTGGGGCTCAGCCGCCAGGGGCTCTATTCGAAGCTCAAGCGCGCTGGCATCGACCACGATTAACCGAAAGCCGGTCCATGCCCGTGCGAAAACGTCGCTCAAAAGCGTCAATCTAAATTGACACTTTCAAGTGTCTAACTTAACCTCCGGGCATGTCCAATTCTGGCGTCCTGATCCCCCAAAATTCTGGCCCGTCCTGGCGGGCCGTAGTGGAACTTTCCAAGCCCGTCACCTGGTTTGCGCCCATGTGGGCGTATATGTGCGGGGTGGTGTCGTCCGGCGTGCCGCTGGTCGGACGCTGGCAGTTTCTCCTGGGCGGCATGATCCTCGCCGGGCCCCTCGTCTGCGCCGCAAGCCAGGCGGTGAACGACTGGTATGACCGCCATGTCGATGCGATCAATGAGCCGGGTCGGCCGATTCCCTCTGGTCGAATCCCTGGGCGATGGGGCCTCTATATCGCGATCCTCTGGTCGCTCATGTCTCTTGCCCTCGGCGCGGCGCTTGGCATCTGGGCGTTCGTGGCAACGGTGCTCGGCGTCATCCTCGCCTGGGCCTACAGCGCGCCGCCCCTTCGCCTGAAGCTCAACGGTTGGTGGGGCAATGCCGCGGTGGGCTTCTCCTATGAAGGCCTTGCCTGGTTCACGGGCGCGGCCGTCATGCTCGGCGCGCTGCCAAATCCATGGATCATAGCCGCGGCGGTGCTCTACTCCATCGGCGCCCATGGCATCATGACGCTCAATGATTTCAAGGCGATAGAGGGCGACATCAAGATGGGCGTGCGCTCTTTGCCGGTCCAGCTTGGGCCGGGCCGCGCAGCGCAGCTGGCCTGCATTGTTATGGCGGTGCCCCAGGCGATCATTGTCCTCGGCCTCATCGCCATGGGTCTCTGGGGCTTTGCCCTGGCGGTCTGGGCCGTGCTCGCCGCCCAGCTTTACCTGATGGCCGATTTGCTCCGCGCGCCGCGCGAAAAAGCGCCCTGGTACAACGCCACGGGCACGACGCTTTACGTGCTCGGCATGCTCGTCACCGCCTTTGCGATCGGATCGATTTCATGACTTCAGCCCCCGCCCGCCCGACGCTCGGCTGGCTTGGCGTCATCAGGCTAGGCCTCGTCCAGTCGGCCCTTGGCGCGATCATCATGATCTGCACCTCGACCCTTAACCGCGTGATGGTGGTCGAGATCGGCCTGCCCGCCATGCTGCCCGGTGCGCTGGTGGGCCTGCATTATGGCGTTCAGATGTCCCGGCCCCATTGGGGTCACGGCGCGGATGTCGGCGGCAAACGTGCGCCCTGGATCATCGGCGGCATGGCCACACTTGGGCTCGGCGCAACCGGTGCGGCTGCAGCGACAGCAATTATGGCCAGCGCGCCATGGCTCGGCATTGCGCTTGCCATGCTCGCCTTTGCCGTGATCGGCGTTGGCGTCGGTGCAGCAGGCACAAATCTGCTCGCGCTCCTGGCGGCGCGCACAGCTCCGTCCCGCAAGGCTGCTGCGGCCGCCATAGTCTGGATCATGATGATCTTCGGCTTCGTGCTCACGGCGGGCATCTCCAGTCAGTTCCTCGATCCGTTCACCTACACCCGGCTCGTTGTCGTCACGGCCGTGGTCAGCGCGATTGCCTTCTCGATAGCCGTGCTGGCGGTTCTCGGCGTGGAAAAGGGAGCCGCCGCTTCGCAGCTATCTCCGGCTGCGAAGAGTTCAGAAGGTTTCAAGCAGACCTTGGCCGAAATCTGGTCTGACACCGCGGCCCGCCGTTTCACCATCTTCGTTTTCGTCTCGATGCTCGCCTACAGCGCCCAGGATTTGATCCTGGAGCCCTTCGCGGGCCTGATCTACGGCTACACGCCTGGCGAGAGCACCGCCATGGCGGGCGTCCAGAATGGCGGCGTCCTGCTCGGCATGATTGCCACAGCGATCATCGGCACCACGATCGGCAAGTCCCGCGCCAGCTTCATGCGCGCCTGGACTGTGGGCGGCTGCTTGGCTTCTACGCTGGCACTGTTTGCTCTGGCAGGGGCCGCCTGGACCGGGCCTGCCTGGCCGCTCGACCCCCTCGTTTTTGCGCTTGGCCTTGCCAATGGCGCTTTCGCTGTCGCGGCGATCGGTTCGATGATGACGCTGGCGAGCGCGGCAGGTGACCAGCGCGAGGGCATCCGTATGGGGCTTTGGGGCGCAAGCCAGGCCATCGCCTTCGCGATTGGCGGATTTGCCGGCGCTGCCGCGCTGGATGGCGTGCGCGCCCTGCTTGGCGATCCTTCTATCGCTTTCACCACCGTTTTCGCCGTCGAAGGCGCACTGTTCGCCGTCGCAGCCGGGCTCGCCCTTTGGGTCGGGCGCACCTCTGCCGACGATATGACCTTACCGGCCTTGCCCGCCGGCGACATTCTTCCTGCTGAATAGGAGCATCCCATGGCCGCCAGACTTGAGACATTCGATGTGGTTGTGGTCGGCGGCGGTCCAGCCGGGGCGACGGCAGCAGAAGACCTGGTGCGGGCCGGCCGTTCGGTCATGCTTCTGGACAAGCCTGGCCGCATCAAGCCCTGCGGCGGTGCCATCCCGCCCCGCGCCATCCGCGACTTCGACATTCCCGAGAGCCAGATCGTCGCCCGCGCCCAGTCGGCCCGTATGGTTTCACCCTCAGGGCGCGTTGTGGACATGCCGATCGAGGGTGGCAGCGTCGGCATGGTCGACCGGGAGCATTTCGACGAGTTCCTGCGCGAGCGGGCACGCGAGGCCGGCGCGGTGCGCCGCGATGGCGCCTACAGCCACATTGAGCGCGACGAACACGGCACGGCGCTGGTGCACTATCACCCGATGGGCGCAAGGCGCAGTGATGAGACGCTTGTCGCCCGCGCCCGCGTCGTGATTGGTGCAGACGGCGCAAAGTCTAAGGTGGCCGAACAGGAAATCGAAGGCGCAGACCAGAAGAAGATTGTCTTCGCCTATCATGAGATCATCGACTCGCCGCTCACCGCCCCGCGCGAGGCCTTCGATGGCACCCGCGCTGAGATCTATTATGACGGCTCGCTGTCGCCGGACTTCTACGCCTGGGTCTTCCCCCATGGCGACCAGACCAGCGTTGGCGTTGGCAGTGCGCACAAAGGCTTCAGCCTGCGCGGCGCGGTCAATGAACTGCGCGGTCGGACCGGGCTCGACGCCCAGGACACGATCCGCACCGAAGGCGCACCGATCCCGCTCAAGCCCCTGAAGAAGTGGGACAATGGTAAGGACGTGATCCTCGCGGGCGATGCCGCGGGCTGCGTGGCGCCGAGCTCGGGCGAGGGCATCTACTACGCCATGTTGGGCGGTCGCGAAGCGGCGACCTCGGTGCAGGAGTTTCTTGCCACGTCGAAAGCGAGCGCGCTTGCAAAGGCGCGCCGACGCTACATGAAGGAACACGGCAAGGTGTTCTTCATCTTGGGCATCATGCAGCACTTCTGGTACCGCAACGACAAACGCCGCGAGCGTTTTGTGAACATGTGCGATGACAAGGATGTCCAGCGCCTCACCTGGCAGGCCTACATGGAAAAGAAGCTGGTGCGGGCCAATCCCATGGCGCATCTGCGGATCATGTGGAAGGACACTGCCCACCTGCTTGGGCTGACGCCGATCCAACGCTAGGCGCTTGCGCGCCGTGCCGACTGTCACACCTGACACGCTGAACTGGATCCTGGGCCTTGTCGGCCTTGAAGCCGTCATTCTTGGCGGGCTGATGCTGCGCGCCGGGCTCGCGCGTTTTGTGCCTGCGCTCCTTGCCTTCCTCTTGTCTGGCGCGGCGATGATGATCGCTGTGAGGCTGGCGCTGTCGGCCGATGGCATTGGCGGCGCCGCGCTGGCTGGATGGCTCGCCGCCTCGGGGCTCGGTCACATCGCCTGCCTCGCGCTGGCTTACCGCGCGCTTCGGAAACACTGACAAAAAAACAGCGGCCGAAGCCGCTGAAAGGTAGGGGTCTCTTGGATAGGCTGGCGGTCTTGGGATCCCGCTGGCCCGAGGCAAACCCCGAACGTATGTGAGGCGCAGCCCCGCCCGCTAGAAGCGGGCGAAGCCGTTTTCGATGCCCCAGAGGTACCAGTTGTCGACAACCGTGCCTGTCAGCAGGATGCCGATGCCGCCGGTCAGCGTGCACAGCACCGCAAACCACCAGGCCCAGCGGTGGATCGACTCCATCGAGGCGTTGAAGCCCATGGTCCAGCGCCAGAAGAGGGCGGCCCGCTCGGACGCTGACCCGCGGTCGACGATCTGTTCCACTTCCCGCTCGCCGCCATAGCGGCCCACGGCCAGGATCGTTGCCCCGTGCATGGCAAACAGCAGGACTGAGCCATAAAGGAAGACGATCGAGAGCATGTGGAACGGGTTGTAGAAGAGGTTGCCGTAGACCAGCGAGAAATTGTTCGTCCAGTCCAGGTGCGGGAAGATCCCGAAGGGCACAGCCTCTGACCAGCTGCCCATGAAGATCGGCCGGATGAAGCCGCACACCAGGTAGAGCCAGATGGCGGAAGCAAACGCCCAGGCCACATGGGTGCCGAGGCCGAGCTGGATCGCGCGGCGATACACGCGCACCCACCACAGGAAGATGGAGGCGGTGAGCAGGAAGCCCGCAATCAGCCACCAGCCGCCTTCCGCAAGAGGCGGGAAGAAGTTCAGGCCTTGCTCTGGCGGGGGCGGGTAAAGCGCCAGCCAGGGCAGTTGCCCGAAGAACTTGATCGGATCCCAGCCCACCGATGCCCACATATTCATCCCGATGATCACGATGGCCAGAAGGCCCGTGACCAGTGAGGCCACGCCCGTGAACCCGAGATAGAGAGGCCCGAGCTGGGCATCGCCGATCTTTCCGAGCAAGTTCGAGAAATTCACGCTGTCGATGCGCGACTCGTAGTCATCGGCATGGGTCACGCCAGGGTCGATGTGACCGCGCACCTGGGTCTGTGTGAAGATATTCTGATAGTCAGCCATTTTTGGGTTTCCTCACTATTCCAGGCGCCAGATCGGCAGGTTGCGCCAGCCATCCCACCAGGTGATCCACGAGCCTTCATAGAGCGGGCCGGAAATCACGATGCAGATGGCGCTCCAGATGCCCGCATTCAGGGCGAGGAAGAGGCCCACGCGGTGAATGCCCAGCGTGCCGACCGAATAGCCCTGCAGGTCCCGGAAGAAAGAGTTCTCGTGCTCGGGCGCTTTCACTTCCTTGCCTTTGCCGGGGTTCACCGCCGACAGGACCGCACCGCCATGCATGGCCAGCGCCAGCGTGGTTGTGAAGAAGAAGGTGATCGCCACCATGTGGGCGGGGTTGTAGTGGAAATTGCCGTAGAGATAGCCGGTGTAGCTCACCCAATCGAGGTGGCTCATGATGCCGTAGGGAAAGGCGTGAAACCACGCGCCCATCAGCACAGGCCGGATGACGACAAGGGTCACATATGCGCCGACGGCGACACTGAAGGCGATGGGAACATGATAGCCCATGCCGAGCTTTCGGCTGATCTCGATCTCTCGGAAAATCCACGATCCGAAAGCGCCGATGGCGCACACGGTGACGAGTTGCCAGAGCCCGCCTTCGGCCAGAGGCGCAAAAGCCAGGCCATATTCGAGCGGTGGCGGATCGATGGAAATCAGCCAGGGATTCCAGGTGTCCTCCATGGCCGCGCCCCAGAAGATCAGGGCCGTGCCGAGGACGGCAAAAAAGGCGGCTGTGATGCCGAAAAAGCCGATGTAGAACGGTCCGATCCAATAATCGAACAGATCGCCACCGATCAGCGTCCCGCCGCGCACGCGGTATTTGCGTTCATAGTTGAGTAGCGCCACGGTTCAAAAGTCCTTTCGCCATGTTGCGCACGGCTGTGGGCGACGATCGCCCCAGACACCACTGAAAGCGCGTGGGCGTCTGCAAGCCGAAACTGAAGGTGTGAAAGGGGCGAGCTGCGCGGTTGGCCCGGCTCGCCCATTTCGGAAAAGCGCCTAGGCCTGTTCAATCACATCCGTGATGTCCAGCGAGATGGCCGCCGTCGCAGACGGAGCCGTACCGAGCCAGTTATAGCGCGGTGTGCTGAGCAGGATGAAGTGAATCAGGATCGCCAGGGTGAACAGGAACACGGCCAGAGCAACAAGCATCCGGCGCGGATCAAAGAGTAACCAAAGTCTCCACATGTTTCAGTCTCCTAGACGAGGAATTGCAGGAATGACGCGACCTGCGTTGCGGTCTCTGCAGCCGAAACATCCGTGTATCCGCCGGGACCGGGGATCCATGGACGCCACATCCAGACGAGGAAGTGAGCCACACAGGCAATGATGGTGAAAACAATGAAGCTGAACACGAACGCCTTGTGGAATTCCTGCGCTTCACTGGCCGATAACCCCGATAGGGTTTCCGGCGTTGAAGTGTCACTGGCCATATTTTGGGACCTCCTTTGTCTGATCTCTGGCCTCTGCCGCTTTGGAAGCCCTGCGACCTGGGCGTCTTCTGGCGCTGGGCGCCAAAACCTTGGGTGGGGTCGTGCGGGCTAGCGCCCGGTGCTGACCCGCATGAAGTCTCCATTCATGGCGCCGACCGTGCCCGGTGAGCGCCGGTCCTGATCGGACCGCGCGCCGGTGATGGACTCGGCGAGGCATCCAGCGCAGTAGACCAGCGCGCTGGTCAGGCTGAAGCCGCCATAGATGCCGAGGGCCGACTTGTGGCGCCGGCGGCGGTGGGACTTGCGAGGGGACTGGGCCATGGCTTTTCTCCTAGGCTGCCGCGGAAGTGAAAAACGAAGAGGCGCAGGCGGAAACGTCTGCGGGGGAAACGGTGGAGGCGCCGGCGGCCCGCGCGCGCGCTTCGCACTGGTCGCGCAGGCGCTTGGCCGCTGAAATGCGGGTCAGGACGGGGAATTTCTCGACCGCCGCGTCGAGTGCGAGGCTTGCCTCGGCCTGCCAGGTGACAGAGCGCTCAATCCGCGCGGGCGTGGCGTCCACCGCGTCCATGTCCTTGGAATGGGGCAGGATGTGGAACAGCGCATCAAACAGCGCATTGCACACTTCCTGGACGATGTAGGTCGCGCCCGAATAGCCCATGAAGGGCGTGCCCGTGGCGCGCCGGATCACGGCACCGGGAAAGCTTGCCGGGACGTATTGCGACCGGCCTCCGGCCTCCTGGGCGTACATGCGCTCATTGAAGCTGCCGAAGACAACCAGTGGCGCGCTCTCTTCAATGGCGGCGAGCACAGCGTCATTGTCGGATTTGCGCCCGGCGCAGCGGGCAAAGCTGAAGGTGCAGGGCAGGCCAAGGTCGGCTTCGAGATAGTTGCGCAGGCCGCGGGCATAGGTCTCGTTCGCCACGACGCCGAAATTGGCCGTGCCGAAGAAATCCTGGGTGACCGAGCGCCAGAGATCCCAGAGCGGCTTGATGGTCGTATGCTTCTCGCGCTCAATGAAAGGCTCGGCGTCCACGCCTGTCAGCTCGCCCAGGGCGCGCAGGAACTTCGTGGTCGAGTGCAGCCCGATTGGGGCCTGCAGGTAGGGCTTGCCCATCGCTTCGCAGAGGGCGCGGCCAAACTCGCGGTACATGCAAATGTTCACGTCCGCATCCGCGAGGCGGCGCACATCCTCGATGTGGCTGCCCAGTGGGAACACCATGTTGACGGTGAGCCCCATGCCCTCCACCAGGCGGCGGATCTCGGCCAGGTCCGAGGGCATGTTGAACATGCCATAGCTCGGCCCGATGATGTTCACACTGGGCGCTTCGCCCTCTTTCTTCTTGCGCGGTTTCGGATCGCGGCCCTTGGTCTGGGCGAACTCTGTCCACAGCCAGAGGAGGGCGCGGTCGGCGCTTTGCCACTGGTCCTCATCGATGGTGCGCGGCAGGAAGCGCAGGATGTTCGAGCCTTCCGGCGTCACGCCCCCGCCGATCATCTCGGCGATCGACCCTGTGACCACCACGGCGGGCAGCTCGGGATCCAGCGCCTCGCGCGCGCGCTTCATGGCCGCTTCGGTGCCGTGCTGGCCTAGCTCTTCTTCGGCAAGGCCCGTCACCACAATCGGCAATTCGTGGGGCGGCAGCGCGTCGGTATAGTGCAGCACGCTGGTCACTGGCAGGTTCTCGCAGCCCACCGGGCCATCGATGACCACCTGCAAGCCCTTGATCGCGGTGAACACGTAGACAGAGCCCCAATAGCCCCCGGCGCGGTCATGGTCCTGGATCAGCATCCGACCGGCTCCTCCAAATTGGCCGCGCGCTTTGCGGCGATGGCGAGCTTGCGGCGCTGTTTGGCGCGGAAATTCTCATGGGCCTCGGGCGTGTCTTCCCAGACGCCGGCCGTGTCGCCTTCACCGACGCCCTCGAAAAAGGCGCGCATCTCGTCCATGCGGGACTTGCCAACAATGGCCGCGTTCACGACCTGGGCGAGCGAGCCCGCGCCGGCCGGTCCCATGAGTGGGCGCGCGGAGATCAGGTTGGTGAAGTAAAGCGCTGGCGTGCCCTTTTCCTTGGCCTTCTGGACCACGGGCGTGGTGCCAATGGCGAGGTCGGGCTTGAAGGCTTCCAGCGCGGCGAGATCGGTTTCGAGACTGGCGCGGAAGCGGATGTCGACGCCTTTGTCGCGCAGCCAGGCTTCGTCATCGGCGCTGAAGCGCGTGCGCGGGCAGGCCGTGCCGACATATTTCACGTCTGCGCCGCTCTCGACCAGGAGCCGCGCCACGATAAGCTCTGAGCCCTCATAGCCCGACACTGTGATCCGGCCCTTGATGGGGGAGCCAGCCAGCGCGCCTGTGATGGCTGGCAGGACGGCGTTCTTGGCCGCATCGATCTTGCCCCGCGCGACCCCGGCGCTCTCACCGATGGCATCCAGCCATGCGGCTGTGCCGTCCACGCCGACGGGCGCGGAGCCCACAACCGGGCGGCCAGCGGCCTCGAACTCGCGCACACTGGCGGTGTAAAAGGGGTGGATTGCGGCAACACTCGCGCAATCGAGCGCGCTGTAAAGCTCGCGCCATTCGCGGGTAGGCACGGTGGCGCCCACAGCTAGCCCCATGGGCTCGATCATCCGCCCGATGATCACAGGATCAGCCGGAAACACCTCGCCGAGCAGCGTGATCTTCGGCAGGTCTGCTGTGTCGCCCGGCGCACGGGGCACCGAGCCCTTTTCCGCTTCTGTGCGGGCGTACTTCAGCATCGCCCCGGCCAGAACATCCTTGGCCTCGGCATGGGTCGGCACGCCAAAGCCTGGCACGTCGATGCCGATGATGCGTACGCCATTGATCTCGTCCGGCAGGAGGCGCAGCGGCACCCCGGAAGCGGTCGGCACGCAGAGATTTGTCACGACGATGGTGTCGTATTTGTGGGGGTCGGCCATCTGCTCGACGGCGGCCTTGATGTCCTCGAACAGTTTGCCGGTCACCAGCGTCTCGGAGTTGAACGGCACATAGCCGACCGAGCGCTTGGCGCCGTAGAAATGGGAGACAAAGGTCAGCCCATAGACGCAGCAGGCCGAGCCCGAAAGGATCGTCGCCGTGCGCCTCATGCGCAGTCCCACGCGAAGCGAGCCAAAGGCCGGACACATGGATTGCGGCTGGTCATGGGGACCTGTTGGATAATCAGCGGCATAACGCTCCAGAAGGCTCGTCTTGCCGGCCTTTTCCGCCGCCGCCTTCATCTCCGCCGCGCCGCCATGGCAGCCTGCACCGCCCTCTGGCGCTGGCGCAGCCTCCACGGGCGCGCCCATGTCCACGTCTGTGGCGCCGGCGTCGTCATAGACGTGCTCGCCGCGCTCCGTGCCTGGTATGTCGCCCCGTTCAGCCATGGATCAGATCGTTTCGTAGATGATTTCGAGGGAGGGCTTGTCGCTCAGGGCCGCGCCGCACATGTCTTCTTCCGTGGCCGGCTCCAGCACCCAGTCCTTGCCGGTTTCCTCGGCTGAGAAGAGATCAAGGAGTCCGTCTCCCGTAAGCGGTGTCGGATGGACCGGCGGGGCCGTTGCCACGTTCAGGCCGAGCTCTTCGAACATCGGCGCCCATTGGCTGCCGGGCTTGCCGACGATCTGGTAGTTCGCTGATTTCTTGCGGATATCGTCGTGCTGGGGAATGGCCGAGAGCACTGGAATGCCGACCTTTTCGGCAAAGGCCTGGGCCTCGCCCGTGCCGTCATCCTTGTTGATGACCATGCCGGCCACGCCGACATTGCCGCCGAGCTTGCGGAAATACTCCACCGCCGAGCAGACATTGTTGGCGACATAAAGCGACTGCAGGTCGTTCGAGCCGACCACGATGACTTTCTGGCACATGTCCCGCGCGATCGGCAGGCCGAAGCCGCCGCAGACCACGTCACCCAGGAAATCGAGCAGGACATAGTCAAAGTCCCATTCGTGGAAGCCGAGTTTCTCGAGCAGTTCAAAGCCGTGGATGATGCCGCGTCCGCCGCAGCC
This sequence comes from Pseudomonadota bacterium, assembly GCA_038527085.1. Taxonomy (GTDB): domain Bacteria; phylum Pseudomonadota; class Alphaproteobacteria; order Caulobacterales; family Hyphomonadaceae; genus UBA5336. The sequence goes on from JBCBGD010000034.1 coordinate 11,939, forward strand.
GCGCCCGACCTCTGGCCCGCCAAGCTCCATGGCGTAGACGCCATCGCGCTTGAAGCAGACGTCGCCGATGCGAACTTCTTCGCCCGCCTCTTTCTTCTTCGAGCTTGTCTCGATGATGGTCGGGCAGGCCTTGCCGCCGAAAAGAAGGCTGGTTGTGTCGGATTTCGGGTCGCAGCCGATCAGCAGCACCTTCTTGCCCTGCTGGGCCATCATGTAGCTGAGATTGGCGAGGGTGAACGACTTGCCAATGCCGCCCTTGCCATAGATCGCGATGATCTGGGTTTCCTTGGTCACCTCGCCGGTGGCGGGCGCATCGGGCTCGTGGGCAGCCTCATCGCGCAGGGCGTCGTCTGCGGCTTCGATGGGCGTGCGGCCTTCAATCAGTGTGGTCATTTGGCGGGGTCCCAATCGATAATCATTTTCAGGCAGGCGGAGTCTTCAAACGCCGTGGCATAGGCCGACGGCACATCCTCCGGCGTGGTTGTGTGGGTGATGAGCCCGTCCAGGCTGAGCGCGCCATCGCGCACCATGGAAACCGCCGCGGTGAGGTTCTCAGGGCGCCATTCGGCGGCCACGTGGAGGCTCACCTCTTTCATGAAGGCAGGCGGGAAGGCGAAGCTCGGGCGATCCTTGTAAAAGCCCGCAAGCACGATCTGCGCGCCCTTCGCAGAGCGAGCGATGATCTGGTCAAGCGCTTCGGCGCTGCCGCTGACATCGCAGGGCGCATGGTAGTCTGTGCGGGTGTCTTTGGCCGGATCGATCGCGTCGGTGCCGGTCCGGCGCGTGGGATCTGTTTCCCAGATGGCAGGGCGCTGGCCCGTCACGGCCTCTGTGATGCGGGCGACCAGCCGTCCGAGTACGCCATTGCCGACGACAAGGTCAGGGGCTTGTGCGCGCGAGACCGCATGGTGGGCCGTGGCGGCAAGGGCGAGCAGCGTGTGCTCGGGCCGTGCGCCTTCGCCCAGCATCGCCAGGCGCTCAGATTTGACGACGAGGCGCGACGCGCTGGCGCCGAACAGTCCGCTGGCATTCTCGTAACAGGACGCGCCGGGCACGAATGCCATCTGCCCTTCCAGTTGCGGTTGGTCGGGTGCCCAGACGATGCGGCCAACGGACTCGTATCCTGGCACCAGCGGATAGCCCATGCCGGGGAAAGGCGGCATCTCGCCGGACCAGAGCATGCGCTCCGTACCCGTGCTGATTCCGCTCCATGCGACATCCACGACGACCTCGCCAGCTTGCGGGCGCGTCAGGTCCAGCGTCTGCAGATGCGTCTCGCCATCGCCTTTGAACACTACAGCGCGCGCGCGCATCTCGGGCGCAGCGGCTGCCTGACCTGCCCTCTGGCGGCCAGTCTCCAGCGTGGAGAGTGAGTCCATTTCCATGATTGTCACTATAAATTGACACTTATAGGTGTCAAATAGAAACGACGCTTGCGTTAAGGGAATTTTCCCCCGTTTTGCCAAGCAACTGGGGGAAAGACTGCTCTTAAGACGAGTGTAGGGTGCGCCTGTAGATCGCCCTGCGGTGGTAGAGGATCAGGCCCAGGCCGATGGTCAGAGGCGTGGCCCAGAGTGCGGGCGTCAGCGCCGCCTCTGGCAGAAGCCGCACCGCCCCAAACGCGAAGAAGGCGGTGTAGACCGAGATGCCGGCACCAATCAGCGCCTTGATGTGCTCGGCCAGCCATTCGATGGGATCGGGCGCCGGTTTGTAGAGGTAGTAGAGGTTCGTCGCCACGGTCGCGAAACCGACCAGCGACATCAGCCCCAGAAGCGGTACTCCGACCAGGAACGCCTGCCACGCGCAGTTCGCCGCTGCCACCAGCAGAAGCGCCTGCAGGCCCAGATTGTGCCAGGAGCGACCTTTCTCCCGCGCCCGCTTGTGGCGCACGCACAGCCAGCCATACCAGGCGAGATTCACCGTCAGGATCGCGAGATACAGCATCATCCAGCCGAAGATCGCGCGCAGCATCGCCGCGCTGCCAAGGTCTGGATGGTGGGCCAGGTGTGGATGGGTCGCGATCGGCGCAGCCAGGGTGCACAGGCTCATGCCGACAGCGAACGTGCCTGTCACCAGCATCATTGCGGTGAACAGCGTACCGCCTGAGCGATGGAGCTTGCCGCCCTTGCGCCCGCCAACAGGGATCCAGAACGCCACCAGCCCCACCGCGCCCGTCACGATGTGACAGGCGACCAGCAGGTGAAAGAGGTCAGGGATGGTGAAACCCGGCACACTCATCGGTAGAGTATTCCATGGCGCGCGCAACTTGGCTAGACTGAGCTGAGTGTAAAGCCAGCGAGACAGCCTCAGTGCCCGACACAGCCTACATCCCGCCCCGGCCGCGCAGCCTTCCGGCCGTCGCCGCGCTGGTGCGCACCATGCTGCAGGGCGATGGCGACCTGCTCAGCCTGCTGCCGGCCTATGCCTACACGTCGCCGGTGCGGTTCATTGGCTACAGCCGCCGCCAGATCCTGATCGTGAACGATCCAGCCCTTGTGCGACAGGTGATGGTGGAGGAGGCCGAGCGCTTCCCAAAGAGCGACCTGATGGTCGGCGCCCTTGCCCCGCTGGTGGGGGATTCCCTGTTTGTCAGCCATGGCGCGCGCTGGCGACGGCAAAGGCAGATGATCGACCCGGCCTTCAGCCAGCTACGTGTCGACCGGGCCTTCGGCGCCATGGAGGCCGCCGTCACGGACTATGAAGCCCGCCTTGACGCAGCCGCGCGGGCAGATGAGCCGATCTCCCTCGACCTCGCCATGAGCCACCTGACCGCCGACATCATCTGCCGCACGGTGTTCTCTCACACGCTGGAAAGCGAAACGGCGCGCGAGGTGTTCGAGGACTTCCTGCATTTCGAGCGCACCGTCGCCCATGTCGAGATCCGCCGCCTGATCTTCGACAAGGCCTGGACCGAGACGCCCCAGAGCCCGGACGTGCTCGCCGCCTGCAAGCGCATCCGCGGCCACATTGGCGACCTGCTGGACACGCACCTGGCCGCCGGTGCGGACTATGACGACATCGCCGCCATGGTCGCGTCCGCCGAGGACCCGTCAGACGGCTCGCGCTTCACCCGCGAGGAGCTGATCGACCAGCTTGGTGTCTTCTTCCTGGCGGGGCACGAGACCACGGCCAGCGCCCTGACCTGGACGCTTTATGCCCTGGCCGAGCGCCCAGAACTCGCCGCCCGCGCCCGCGCTGAGGTCGACGCTGTATGCGGATCGGCCTTGCCAAGCCTGGCGGACATCAAGCGCATGCCGTTCCTGCGCAACCTCTTCAAGGAAGCGCTCAGGCTCTACCCGCCGATTACCTTCATTCCGCGCGTGGCGGCTGAAGCCTGCGAGATCGGAGGCTACAAGCTGCGCCGCGGCGCCATGGTGATGATCGCTCCCTGGGCCATCCACCGCCACCATGCGCTCTGGGACCGGCCCGACGCATTCGATCCTGACCGCTGGGACGGGCCTGCGCCAGCTCAGGGTACGTACCTGCCTTTCGGCTACGGCCCGCGCATTTGCATCGGGGCGGGATTTGCGACCATGGAGAGCGCGCTGA
>JBCBGD010000035.1:0-15386 GCA_038527085.1 Pseudomonadota bacterium
GTGGGTCGCGTCCCAATCGTTGCGGTAGACACGGCCAGGCGCGATGATGCGGATGGGCGGCTCGCCCGCCGCCATGGTACGGATCTGGACCGGAGAGGTGTGCGTGCGCAGCACCTTCCGCTTCCCCTCCGCGTCGGGCGCCATGAAGAAGGTGTCATGGGTCTCGCGCGCCGGGTGGCCTTCGGGGAAGTTCAGCGCGGTGAAATTGTGCCAGTCATCCTCAATGTCTGGACCTTCGGCGACACTGAAACCCATGTCACCGAAGATGGCGGCGATCTCTTCGAACACCTGCATCACCGGGTGCAGCGCGCCGGTGCGCTCGGGCCTGTGGGGCAGGGAAAGGTCGATTGTCTCGCTTTGCAGCTGGCGTTCAAGCGATTCGTCTTCCAGCTGCGCCTTGCGCGCCTCCACGGCGGCGGCGACGCGATGTTTCAGCGCGTTCAGCTTGGGCCCCATCTCCTTGCGCTCGTCGTTCGACATCTTTCCGAGCGTGGACATCAGACCGGAGACGCGCCCCTTCTTGCCCAGCTCTGCCACGCGCACGGCATCCAGCGCGGCGAGGTCGCCTGCGGCCTCAATAGCGGCGGTCGCTTCGGTTTCGATGGTGGTGATGTCGGTCACGTCAGTCGCCTTTGAATTCGAAGCCGCCTTCTAAAGGCTATTCGCTGCGCTGAAAAGACAAGCAAAGAAAAGCCCCACCGGCTTGGCGATGAGGCTCATCTATATCCGCGATGAAGTCGCCGGTTATGCCAGCGCAGCTTTGGCTTGCTGGACAACCGCGCCGAACGCTTCGGGCTCGCGGATGGCGAGGTCCGAGAGGACTTTGCGGTCGACTTCGATGCCAGCCTTGGTCAGGCCGTCGATGAAGCGGGAATAGGTGAGATCAGCGTCATGCTCGCGCACGGCGGCGTTGATACGCTGGATCCAGAGGCTGCGGAACTTCCGCTTCTTCACCTTGCGGCCGACATAGGCGTACTCGCCGGCTTTCCAGACGGCGGCATGGGCGGTGCGGAACGTATTCTTCCGGCGGCCGCGATAGCCCTTTGCGGCCTTCAGGATCTTCTTGTGGCGGGCGTGCGCGGGCACTTTGTTACGGGAACGGGGCATCGAAGGGCCTCCTGGTCAAATTCGGTTCAAGATCAGCTTGCGACGGCTTACAGGCCGTAGGGCAGGTACTTTTTCACGCGGGGCTCATCGGCCTTTGACAGCACTTTCGTGCCGCGGTTCTGGCGGATGTACTTTCCGTTGTGGCTGATGAGACGGTGGCGTTTGCCTGCGACTCCTGCTTTCAGCCGGCCCGTGGCCGTGATCTTGATCCGCTTTGCAGCGGCCTTCTTGGTCTTCATCTTCGGCATTTCATCTCTCCTTTGCGCCGAGCTCACGCCGTGAAGAGCGGCGGCCCTGGCTGTTCTGGTGTGATGGACGCAAAGGCATGCCGTTCGCCTTGCGCCCGAAGCGGCGTCTAATGACGGAAAACCGTGGGAGAATCAAGCGCGCGCATGCGCTTTGGATCATTTCTTTCGCTCGCACGTTGGATGGCCAGACCCACAGGAGAAATTCATGCCACTACCCGCCCATAGCCCAACTGAATGGACCGAGCTCTTTCAAGGCGCTTACAACAAGAAGGACACAAGCACCTTCGAAGCCCTTCTTGATGAAAACTGCATCTGGGTCGGCCCGTCAGGACAGCGCTTCAATGGGCGCGAGGACATTGCCACCCATGTCGTGTTGGACCAATCGACGGGCGATATCGAATTTGAGGGCATCCGCGAAATGGCACTCGGGTCACCCGCCGCGGTGGTGAGTCTGGCCTGGCAGCACACATCGCCTTCAGGCGACGCCACGAACGGGACGCTCCTGATGACGCTGGCGCGCATCGGCGGGAACTGGCTATGTCTTACCGGTGCGGCCTCGAGATTGGGCGACCATCAAGCAAGGGGCCTGTTCGACTGAGGCTTTAGCCACACTTGAAGCCGATGACCGTGCCGTCTTCGTCAGTGAGAACGTTCAGGCGGGTCTGAATGTAGTCCATCGTCGCCTGATCCGTCGGGGCGAGAATGCGGTAGATCTCAGGCAGGCGCGCTTCCGGGATCTCACTTGCTGGCCGCCCGAGAAAACCGCGCACCACGCGCATGCCACATGTGTCCGCGCCGACTCGGTCAAGGGCGTCCCATTCAGGCTGCACGAGGGTTTCATCACCAGCCGGAGCCTCCACTTCGGCAGGCGGTTCGGGCGCGCTGCCGCAGGCGGCCAACACAAGCGAGAGAGCGCCGAATAACATCAAGGACTTAAAGGCCATAGACTTCTCCCGTGCGAAACTATTTCCGCTCGCCGTGAGTATGCCCGAATTGTGGGAAGTTCCAAACTGCGCGATCAGCGCGGCGCCATGACCATGGTCATCTGGCGGCCTTCGAGCTTGGGCTCGAGTTCCACCTTCGCGACCTCGTCAAAGTCTTCCTGTACCCGCTTGAGCAATTCCATGCCGAGATGCTGGTGGGCCATTTCCCGCCCGCGAAAACGAAGAGTTACCTTCACCTTGTCGCCATCTTCAAAGAACCGCGTCATCGACTTCGTTTTCACCATGTAGTCGTGGGTGTCGATATTCGGGCGCATCTTGATCTCTTTCAGATCAGCAGATTTCTGCTTCTTGCGCGCGGCGGCCTTTTTCTTCTGCTCTTCGAATTTGAGCTTGCCATAGTCGATAATCTTGCAGACCGGCACGTCCTGGTTGGGAGAGACTTCCACCAAATCCAGTCCGGCTTCCTGTGCCGCATCCAGCGCGGCCATGAGGGGCATCACCCCCTGTTTCTCACCTTCCTCATCGATGAGAAGGACCTTCTCAGCGCGGATATCGCGATTGACTCTCGGTCCGGTTTTCTTTTGCGGCGCGGCCGCGTGTGGTCTGCGAGCTATGACAAGACTCCCTTGGTTGCTGATGTCATCACGCGCCAATATGCCGATTGGACGGCGATTCTTCAAGCGGTTTGGCGATTCCTGCCTGCTCCCAACTCGTCAGCATTCTCCAGAGCGTCGAGGACTGGACGTCTGCGACCTTCTTGGCGTGAACTGTAATGAATTGGGCGGAATAGGGCGTGTCTATGGCGCTGCGGGCGGTCTTGGTATCGGTCACCAGAAGGCACGGCGTGCCGACGATCCCGGCGATCTGTAATGCTGCGCTGTCCACGCCAATCACCACGTCAGCAGCCCCGGCAAGTGCCACGCTTTGTGCATGGTCGGCGCGCGCCACGAGGTTTTTCGCGTCCCGGACCGACATCTCGACCGATTGGGCAAGACTGCCAGCCTCGCGATCACCTATGAGCACGGGCGTGATGCCAGCGCCTGCGAGCGTCTTGCACAGCGAGGCGACGGCTGGCTGGGGCCAGTAGCGCTCCTCGCCCTGCGCTTCGCTGCTCACGCAGACGAGGGCAAATCGGCCAGCAATGCCGAAATACTCCGGCGTGAGGCGGGGCGGATTGCCGAGCTTGTGGCGCACCCATGCGAGGTTTGGGCTTGGCAGCTTCGTAAATTCAACACCTGCGAGGATCAGTTGCCCTGTCAGTCGTTGAATTTCGCTTACCGATCCGGGTTTCGAAGCCGGCGAAAACGTAGCGCTCGCAGTGGGTCCGCTCGCGACCGGGACGGGGCCAAACCGGCGCTTCAGACCGCGCAGGAGGGTTTCACTCTCAACCGAGCCGTCGAGGTCGTAGACCATGTCGAAACTTTGCCTGCGCAATGCCGTCAGGGCCGCGGCGCGCCGCGTCTTGTCGTCGTGGTCGAGATCGACGACCACATCGTCTACAAAGGGGCAAAGCTTTGCAAACGGCTCAACGTCTGGCGTCGCTACCAGAGTAATCCGCGCTCGCACATGCCATGTTCGCAGCGCTTCAAGTGCTCCAAGGGCGAGGACGAAGCTTCTGAAGTCACCGCGTCGCAATACCAGGATGTCCTTGGCGCTGGCGCCTGGGTTCTCTGGCGGACTGAAAGATTTTGTCGTCTGGGCCTGCTGCATACGGACTCTACACTCGTGCCTTGGCCACCCCGCCCAACAGGTCTGAATATACCTGAAGCGTTGCGGCTTGCAGCCCCCGCTTTGAGAAATTTGCAGTAATGTGGCGTCGTCCGGCTTCGCCCATGGCGGCGCGTGCGCTCGGGCCAATGGAAATCAAGGTGCGAAGCGAGGCGGCCAATCCCGCCGCATCGCCTGGCGTGAAGCGGGTGCCCGTTTCGCCTTCAATGACGGTCTCTCTCGCACCGCCATGGTCTGGCGCGATCACCGGCCGGCCCATCGCCGATGCCTCTGCCGTGGTTCGGCCAAAGGCTTCGGGCCGCGTAGACGCCGAAATGACAATGTCGCTGGCGAGAAAGGCTGCAGGCATGTCCCGCGTATGCGGCATGAACCTGACTTTATGGTTAATTTCCAGGGCCCTGGCGTTATCCATCAAGCCCTGGACATAGTCGCTACGGCCCTGGGCATCGCCCAGCAGCACCAGTGTCAGTCGCTCTCGCTCGCCGGGTGAAAGCTGGCTGAGCGCCTCCAGCGCTAGGCCCTGGCCCTTCCACCCCGTCAGCCGACCGGGCAGCAACAGGCACAGTCCTTCTCCAGACGGTTCGAGTTCCCAGGCACGACGCTGGCCTTCCACACGCTCAGGTGCCACCGCTGCAGGATCGAAGAGCATGAGGTCGACCCCGCGGGGGATCGTCACCAGCCTGTCGTCGTCAATATCGTATTCGGCGCGAACCTGCCCGGCGGTCCACTCTGAGTTGGCGATCACCCGGTCGCCCTTGGCCATGATGGCGTTGTAGGCGCGTTTTACCTTTGAACGCGCCGAGTAGGCGCCATGATACGTGGTCACAAATGGAATACCGGTGCGTTGCGCGGCCCAATACGCGCTCCAGGCAGGGGCGCGAGAGCGCGCGTGAATGAGGTCTACGCCTTCCTCTGTGATCAATTTTGCAAGTCGGCTGGCGTTGGCGCGCATGGCGATCGGGTTCTTTGTCTTCACATTGAAGGTGATGTGCCGGCCGCCGAGCGCCTCGAAATCTCCCACCAGTCGGCCGCCATAACTGACAGCCAGCGCCCGTCCGCCAGCCGCAGTTATCGCCTCTGCCATTTCGAGCACCGTGCGCTCCGCCCCGCCTGCACCGAGCTCCGGTATGACCTGCAGAATGGTGCGTCCCGTCATGTCTGGAAACGCGAGGGGTGCGCTTTTGGGGGATGGGCTTGGTTGCGCGCTCATGGGCTCCATCTGCCATGAGTTGTATTTGGCGAAAAGACTCGCCCGGGAGATGACGTCGCGCCGCTGGCGATCTAAAGACGACGACATGTCAAGGACGCCGGAACAATCAGCCCCGTTTGACGCCGAAGGCCGCCACTGGAAGCGTGTGCTTGTCTACTATGAAGACACCGATTTCACAGGCATGGTCTACCACGCCAATTATCTGCGGTTTTTCGAACGCGGGCGAAGCGATTTCCTGCGCGATGCAGGCGTGTCCCATGCCTCATTGCTGGAGCGCGACGACCCTGCAGCCTTCACCATCATCCGCGCAGAAATCGACTTCAAGAACGCTGCCAGAATCGATGATGAGCTGGACATCGTGACAACCTATCGCGGGACAAAGGGCGCAAAGATCCTGTTCTCCCAGCGATGCCTGCGCGGCGATGAACTCGTCGCGGCTGTGGAGATCACAGCGGTGCAGATCCACGCCGATGGCCGCCCGCGTCGGCCCCTGACTGAAATCGTTGAGCAGCTCTCGGGGCTGATAAGCGCCACCTGACAGACGTTTCACATCTCCGGCTGCCACAAAGGGTTAACGAAATCCCGCTAGCCGATTAACCACTGCAGTCGTTCGGGGAGCTGCCGCGATTTGGTCAAGTTTCCCGGCCAAGACGCAAGAGTACAATCATATCGCGTGTTCCGGGCCCTCGCGGCGTGGCGCGACCTCCAGAATGAAAGAGGGTTTGAATGACGAGTGACCTGTTGGCTGCGGCCACCCAGTCCATCGCGCCCATCGCAGCTGAGTCCGAATTCTCATTGCTTGGCCTGCTTCTGGAGGCCGACATCATTGTCCAGGCTGTTCTGGTCATGCTTGTCATTGCCAGCTTGTGGTCTTGGGCGATCATTTTCGAGAAATTTTTCGCGCTTGGTGGTGCGAAAAAGAAGGCTGCTGACTACGAAGAGGCGTTCTGGTCCGGCAGACTGGACGATGTCGAGGCTCGCCCGGGTGTCGGCGATGATGCGGCAGCCCGCGTGTTCAACTCGATCTCGCGCGAATGGAACGATGTGCGCCGGGGCATTGGCGGTGATCCGACCGACATTGTTGCCCGCGCCGAGCGATCCATGCGCGCGGCCGTGGACCGCGAAGTGGGTCGCCAATCCGGCGGGCTCGGCGTCCTCGCCTCGATAGGCTCAGCGTCGCCCTTTATCGGCCTGTTCGGCACGGTCTGGGGCATCATGAACGCCTTTCTTAACATCGCAGAGCAGCAGGACACCAGCCTCGGCACGGTGGCCGGCCCGATCGCCGAAGCGCTTTTCGCAACGGGTCTCGGCCTTGTGGCTGCTATCCCAGCCGTCATTTTCTACAACAAGTTCTCCGCCGATCTGAACAAGCTTGCCGACCAGCTGGATTCCTTTTCCCAGGACGTACTGGTGCGCCTCTCGCGCAAGGCCTCTGAAATGCAGGGGCGCTGAGCATGGCCATCAAGCTCGGCGGCGACACGGGAGCGCGGGGACGGCGCGGTTTCAATGCAGAGATCAACGTCACGCCGTTTGTCGACGTGATGCTGGTGCTTCTGATTGTGTTCATGATCACCGCGCCGCTGCTTGTGCGCGGTGAGGAAGTGAACTTGCCGCGCACCGAGTCCGGCGCGCTGTCGCAGACGCAAACCCAGCCCTTGTCCGTGACGCTTACCCGGGACGGCCGCATCCTGCTGAATGAACGCAATGAAGTCGCGCGCGAAGACTTGATCAGCCAGCTGGTCGCCATCACAGGCGAGGGCTACGACCAACAGATCTACATCAAGGCAGACACCGACCTCAGCCATGGCGAAGTGATGGAAGTGACAGCGCTCATCCGCGCTGCCAGGTTCACACGCGTCGCCTACATTACAGAGCTTCCAGCGGGTGGAGGCAATTAGGGCGAGCCTATGCTGCGTGGATTGCCGGCCTCCCTCGTCCTGCACGCCGCCGTTATCGGCGCGGGATCGATCGTTTTGCCGACGATGGCGCGCGACATCTCGAGCGAGTCCGTGATTGTTCCCATCGACATCGTGACAATTTCCGACATCACGAACATCGCCCCGCGCGTCGAGCGCGACGCGCCGGAGCCTGAAACAGAAGAACCACCGCCACTCGAAGACTATCTCGAAGACCTCGACACCATCGCGCCGGAAGACGTCGAGCCTGCCGAGGAAGAGGACGCGCCAACGGCGCCGCCAGATGAGGCGGACGAGCCCGAGCCGGTGATCATCCCGGAAGAGGAGCCCGAAGAAACACCCGAGCCGGACGAACCAGAAGAGCCCGAGCCGGAGGAGCCCGAAGAGACAGAGGATCGCCCCATCCTTGAAGCCGAGCAGGAAGATCCCCTCGACAGCATCCTTGGCCAGGCAGACAATTTGTTCGACCGTACACCGCGCAATCCCACGCGCAGCCCGCCGAAGGCTCCTGAACCCGAAGACCTCGAAGATGAGCAGCCCACCAAAAGCGAGCAACAGGCCGGTGCGGGCGAGCGAACGGACAATACGGCCGCGATTTCTGCCGTGCTCTACGACCAACTCTACATCTGCTGGGACGACGTCGTTGACTTGCCCAATCCCGAGCGCCTGAACGTCACGATCAAGATGGAGCTCAATCGCGACGGCACGATCGCTTCAGGGCCTCGCCTTGTTGATCCGGCCCGCCCGCCGATTGGCGACCGCGCCATGGGCGTGGCCATCGAGCGGGCCCTGCGCGCCGCGCGCAAATGTGCGCCCTACCGCCTCCCCGGAGATGAAAGCGTCTTCGCGCCAGGCTGGGAGGAGGTGATCCTCAATATCGGCCCGGCCTACAAACAATAGAGACAGACCAGAAAGACCCATGAAGGAAGAGACCGCCATGATGAAGAGATTGATCACCCTTTGCTGGGCTGTCGGGCTGATGCTCGCTGCGCCTCTGATGCCAGCCTCGGCGCAGACCGTTGTGAATATCGGTGAAGGCACGTTCAAGCCGTATCCCATAGCGGTGCCGACCTTTAACGCCGCCTCGCCCGAGGCTGAGGAGATCGCTCGGCAGATCACCGAGGTGGTGCGCAACGATTTGCGCCTGACCGGGCTGTTTGATCTTTCCAACGAACAGGCCTTCATCCAGCGCGACCTCGACATCAATGTCGAGCCGCGCTTTGCCGACTGGCGCGTGATTGGTTCCGATGGCCTTGTCGTCGGCGAGGTCGATTTCCTGCCCGACGGCCGCGTCCTCGTGTCCGCACGCCTTTGGGACATCAATGGCGGTGACCTGTATCGCCTGAACGGCCAGCCTGGCTACCAAGGCGCCACGGCGCCGACCAACTGGCGCGCGGCCGCCCACCAGATTGCCGACCGCATCTACACCCGCCTGACCGGTGAGGATGGTTACCTGAACACGCGGATCGTCTTCATCGCCGAGAGCGGGCCAAAGACAAACCGGGTGAAGAAGCTCGCCATCATGGACCAGGACGGCGCGAACTACCGCGAGCTTACCTCTGGCGTGCACACGATCCTGACGCCGCGCTTCTCTACCTCCGACCAGGAAATCACCTACATGTCCTATGAGGGCGGCCAGGCGCGCGTGTATCTCTTCAATATCGAGACCGAGCGCCAGGAAGTGCTCGGCAATTTCTCGGGCATGACGTTTGCGCCACGCTTCTCGCCAGACGGCACCAGCGTACTGTTTTCGCGCGCTGAGAATGGCAATTCAGATCTCTACATCATGGATCTGCGCTCGCGGCAGTCCCGCCGCCTGACCGATCATCCCGCCATCGACACGTCGCCGTCGATGAGCCCCGATGGCCGTTCCATTGTCTTCAACTCCGACAGAGGCGGCAGCCCGCAGCTATATGTGATGAACACAGACGGCTCACCGCGCACCTGTCCCTCTGGCGGACGCGACACGGCCTGCCGAATCACTTTCGACCGCGGGCGCTATTCCACGCCTGTCTGGAGCCCGCGCGGTGACCTCATCGCGTTCACAAAACAGCTTCAGGGAAAATTCTACATCGGCGTCATCGGCATCGATGGGCGGGGCGAGCGTCTGCTGACCGAATCCTACCTCGATGAAGGTCCGACCTGGTCTCCGAATGGGCGTGTGATCTCATTCTTCCGTGAAAACCAGCCGGGCGCCGGACCGAAGCTTTGGTCCGTCGATCTTACAGGACGCAATCTGCGCCAGCTGCCGACGCCTACGGATGCGTCCGATCCGGCCTGGTCGCCCTTGCTCGACAGTCGCGGGTGAGTTTCAACATGAAATTTCGCCCACAAAGCGAGGCGAATGCGCAACACCTTGTGGATAAAAACGGAAACAGCTTTTAAACAAACCGCTGTCATGAAGTTGACAACCCTGCCTAGTAGGGCGTGTATCAACCTTGGAGGCAGAACATCTTGGAGCGTTCAGTCATGAAGACATTTCTCAAAACCGCAGCGGCAGCCAGCGTGCTTGTCGGCCTGGCAGCCTGTGCATCTGCACCCGAACCTGAGCCGGCCCCAGCGCCTGCTCCGGCCCCGGAGCCTGTGGCCGAGCCTGAGCCAATGCCTGAGCCCGAGGTGGTCAAGCCTGCGCCTGTGGTTGAGACATACACAGGCCCGACACGCGGATCTGTCGAAGATTTTCGCGTCAATGTCGGCGAGCGTGTCTATTTTGACCTCGACCAGTCCCGTCTGGATGCTGACGATCGTGAGATCCTGATGCGTCAGGCCGCCTGGCTGCAATCCTATCCTGAAACCCGCATTCTCGTTGCAGGCAACTGCGATGAGCGCGGTACCCGCGAATACAACCTTGCCCTCGGCGAGCGTCGTGCGGCCACGGTGAAGGACTACCTGGTCAGCCAGGGCGTCGACCCTGCCCGCATCGACACGATTTCCTACGGCAAGGAACGTCCGATCGCTGCTGGCTCAAACGAGCAAGCTTGGGCCCAGAACCGCAATGGCTTCACCCAGATCACATCGGGTGCCGTTGGCTAAGCCCTAAATCGCAGCCTTTTGTGCACATTACGGCCGGGTGCCATATTTTGGCCCCGGCCGTTCTTATATCTGAGCCCCATGCCCATGATCCGTTCTGCTCTCGTCTCTGCCTGCGCCGGCGTCCTGTTGGCTGCTCCCGTTTTCGCCCAATCCGCACCGATACGGCAGGGGGTGACCAGTCAGGATCTTGCTTCCCAGACGGACCAGCTCCAGCGCACGAACGCTGAGCTTCGCCTGCAGATCGGAGACATGCAGCGAGAGGTGGCAGAATTGACCGGCAAGGTTGAGACTCTGGAATTTCTCCTCAGCCAAACGCGGGATGAAGTGAATCGGATGCAGGGCGATGACCAGGCCATCGGCGAGGCGCTGCGCGCGATAGAAGCGCGCCTCGACGCCTTCGACCGACGGATGGAGTCGATGAATGAGCGCGTCGCGAATGTCGGCACGCAACAGGGCGCTGTTTCATCCGGCACCGGAGCGGCTGGATCCCAGACCGTGACGGTGCGCAATGCCGATGGCAGCATCACTCGCCGCACTGTGGCGCGCGACGCTTCTTCGGAGGCGGCAACGCCGTCCGCACCGCAGCCCGAAAGCCTCAGCACAGGAAGCCAGCCCGCACAGACCGGCTCGCTCGGTACGATCTCGGCCACTGAACTTCCAGGTGAGGCAGGACCGCTGTTTGCCGAGGCAAAGGCCCGCCTGCTCCAGTTCGACTATGCTGGCGCAGAGTCCGCCTTTTCCGAGTTCCTTGCCAATTTTGGCGATGACCCCCAGGCCGGCGAAGCTCAATACTGGCTGGGCGAAGTGCTCTATCAGCAGGAAGAATATGCTGCCTCGGGCCAGGCTTACACCGAAATGATCCGCGCTTATCCGGACGATCCGCGCGCGCCGGATGCGCTTGTGAAACTCGCGCGCTCCATGCGGCTGGTGGGCGACTCGACACGCGCCTGCGCCGCGCTGGACGCCCTGCCAACGCGCTATCCCAACGCCTCTGGCGTGACGCGCAATCTCGCCGCAGTCGAGCGCACCCGTTCGGGCTGTGACGACTGATCTGGAAGCCAAAGAGCTTCCACAGCGGATCAGCGCGTGGCTCGACGCCTGGCGCCCTCCAGACATCAAGGAACACCCCATCGGCGTTGCGGTATCCGGCGGCGGCGACTCCCTCGCGCTCCTGCGGCTCGTCACGGCCTGGGCGCGCGAGAACGCGATCTCTCTCTATGTTTTGACGGTCGATCACGGATTGCGCGCAGAAAGCGCGGCCGAGACGGAATTCGTCGCGCGAATCGCAAGGGATCTGGACTGGCCCTGCGATATCCTGAGGTGGTCGAATGGGCAACCCGCTGCTCGGAAGGCGCGCTTGGGCCGGCATTCCTTGCTGGCTGAGGCCTGCGCCCGCCATGAGATCGCTCACTTGATGCTCGGCCACACCCTGGACGACCAGATTGAGACGTTCCTGATGCGCGCGCGGCAAGGTTCTGGCTGGTACGGCCTTGCAGGCATGGACAGGCTGTCGCCGAGTCCGGCCTGGCCAGAGGGGCGAGGACTGACGTTGGTCAGGCCGCTGCTTGAAGAAAAGCGCGGTGTCCTGCGCGATTGGCTTGTCTCGCAGCAGGCCGAATGGTTCGACGACCCCACCAATCAGGATGAGCGCTTCGAACGCGTGAGGATGCGGGCCTTGCTGCGAGAGTATCCCCAATTCGCAGAACGCATCTCACAAATGATCCCGAATTTCGCAACTCTCCGCCAGGCCGAACAAGCTGCGATCGCAGACGTGATTGAAACGCGGGTGACCTGCTATCCCGATGCCAGCATCGATTTCGATCCGGCGGGCTTGCCAGGGGCGCGCGCGATCCGGACCCTCGGCTGGCTGGTCCAGGCTGCCGCTGGAAAGGCGTCCATGCCGCGCGAGGCAATGCTGGCTGAAGCTCTGGCCGCACTCCAGACTGGCAAAGTTGAAGCCCGGACACTTGCGGGCGCCTGGCTGGTTGCAAAGGCTGGCGGCGTGATCTCGATCTATCGCGACGCGGGCGCCATGGCGGAGAACACCGAGACCCGCCCTGCCTTCGATGGCCGCTTTGAAAAAGCCCCAGCAAGAGAAAGCTGGCAGCCCCGCGACTGGCGCGCAGCCCGTAGTCTCCCCCCCGGAGACTGCGACAATTGGATCGCCCTTACTGGCACAAGGCTCGCACATTTGTGCTCGATCTGGAGGCAACTGCCCAGCCTGTCGCACGTTGAGGCGCAGTAGGGAGTCGTTTTCTCAATTCTGCGCCCCTATGTTAAGACCCGAAGCGGTTTAGAAGTGAAAGTCATTCCATGAACATGCGGAACCTGGCCATTTGGGGCCTCATCGCTGCGCTTATCATCGGTATGGTCGTTGTCATGCAGAGCAACACCACCGAGCGTGGCTCTGAAATTACCTATTCTGACCTGATCGAACTGGCCGAGACCCAGGCCCTTCAGGAAGTGACGGTCAAGGGCACCACGGCGACCGGAACGACAATCTCCGGCACGCAATTCTTCACAGAAGTGCCCGCGATTGACTTCAACCTGTCTCAGACCCTGACCGATAGCGGCGCTGAGGTGACGTACGAGTCCAATGATGGCTCGTCGCTCGGCGCGATCTTCATCAACCTGATCCCGGTGCTGCTGATCCTCGGCCTGTTCCTGTTCATGATGCGCCAGATGCAGGGCGGCGGCCGCGGCGGCGCGATGAGCTTTGGCAAATCGAAAGCCAGGCTCCTGACCGAAAAGCATGGCCGCGTGACCTTTGATGATGTCGCTGGCGTCGACGAGGCCAAGGAAGAACTTCAGGAGATCGTGGAGTTCCTGAAAGATCCTTCGAAATACCAGCGCCTTGGCGGAAAGATCCCGAAGGGTGCGCTGCTCGTCGGCCCGCCCGGAACGGGTAAGACACTGATCGCGCGCGCCGTCGCCGGCGAAGCGAATGTGCCGTTCTTCACCATTTCTGGATCAGACTTTGTGGAGATGTTCGTCGGTGTGGGCGCATCGCGCGTGCGCGACATGTTCGAGCAGGCCAAGCGCTCTGCGCCATGCATTATCTTTATTGATGAGATCGACGCGGTGGGCCGCTCGCGCGGCGCGGGCCTCGGTGGAGGCAATGACGAACGCGAGCAGACGCTGAACCAACTGCTCGTTGAGATGGATGGCTTCGAGACCAATGAGGGCATCATTCTCATCGCGGCGACCAACCGCCCTGACGTGCTCGATCCCGCGCTTCTGCGTCCTGGCCGTTTCGACCGCCAGGTCACCGTCGGCAATCCTGACATTGTCGGCCGTGAGAAGATCCTGAAGGTGCACATGCGCAATGTGCCCATCGCGAAGGATGTGAACGCCAAGACGATTGCGCGCGGCACGCCCGGTTTCTCCGGTGCTGACCTTGCCAACCTCGTCAATGAGGCGGCTCTTCTGGCGGCCCGTCGCGGCAAGCGTGTGGTGTCCGCGAAGGAATTCGATGACGCCAAGGACAAGGTGATGATGGGCGCCGAGCGCCGCTCAATGGTTATGACCGAGGAAGAAAAGGCCCTCACCGCTTGGCACGAGGCCGGCCATGCCATTGTTTCGCTCCACGTGCCTGCCGCCGATCCGATCCATAAAGCGACGATCATTCCGCGGGGCCGCGCGCTTGGCATGGTGCAGTACCTGCCGGAAGGCGACAGCTATTCCATGTCGCGCAAGCAGATGGTTTCGCGCCTCGCCGTGGCTATGGGTGGCCGCGTGGCCGAAGAGCTCAAGTTCGGCGACGACAACGTCACCTCCGGCGCCCAGGGCGACATCCAGATGGCGACCCGTCTGGCCCGCGCCATGGTCACCCGCTGGGGCCTGTCCGATGAGATCGGCCCAGTCGACTATGGCGAAGACCAGGGCGAGGTGTTCCTCGGCCAGCAATTGGTCCAGTCGTCCAGCGTGTCGGAAGAAACCTCGCGAAAGATCGAGGAAGAGGTCCGCAAGCTGGTGCAGGGCGGCATGGATGAAGCTCGCCGCATCATGACCGACTATGGCGACCAGTGGTCGGCGATTGCTGAAGGCCTTCTGGAGTATGAGACTCTGACCGGCGACGAAATCCAGGAGCTGCTCAAGGGCAACAAACCGGACCGGCCTGACATGTCCGATGAGGATGATGGCCCCGCTTCGGCCGTGCCCGTGATCGGCAAGAAGCGCGCCAAGCCTGAAGAAGGCGAGGAAGGCTTCGAAGGCGATCCAAAGCCGGCCTGATATGAGACTGTGATGGAGCTTCGCGACCAACCCCTGCAAAGCTTCATCCCCATCAGCGACGCCGACAAGGCGACAATCTTCTACCGCGATGTCCTCGGGCTTGAATTGCTTGAGGACACGCCTTTTGCACTTGTGTTTTCCGTGTCTGGCGGCGCGCTACGACTCGCGAAGACGCCCGACTTCACGCCCCAGCCCTTCACGGTGGTCGGCTGGGAGGTCGACGACATCACCGCTGGTATGGCTGATCTGGCCCGACACGGCGTCGCGCCCTTGCATTTCGACGGCCTGCCACAGGATGAGGCCGGGATCTGGCGCACACCGGACGGGACCCAGGTGGTCTGGTTCAATGATCCAGACGGCAATGTGCTCTCACTCAGCCAACCCGCTTAGCGCGTCTGTCACCGATTGATCCTGCGCTGGCGGCGACCTTGGCCGATGAGTGATGTCCGCAGGGCTAGGGGCGGCTGATTTCGGTTGCGGTCTCGGAACTTTGCATTAGTAGGCTGGCGGGCATGAGGACCCGTCGTTTTACTGCTTTCATCGCTGTTTCCACGCTGGCTCTGGCGGCGTGTGGCAGCGCGGCCACTGGCCCGAATTTGCCTGAGGGCGCGTTCTGGGAGGCCTTCGCGCCATTGTGCGGCAACGCCTATCTCGGCGGCATGACAACCACCTATTCCGCAGACCGGGATTGGAAGAACTCAAGGCTGATCCTGCACGTTGAAGACTGCGCGCAGGACGGCGTGAAAGCGAACTTCAACATCACCGAAGACCGCACAAGGACCTGGACGTTCACGCCAGGCGAGGATGGCAACATCAATTTAAGGATTGGTCGGGCAGAGGGAACCGGTCCCGGCATCGAGAGTTATGGCGGCGTCTCTACCGAGGGCGCCGACGCCATGATTCAGATTTTTCCCATTGACGAAGAATCCCGTGCTGCGTTCGAGGAAAAGCGCATCATGTTGTCGAC